>CAYWBF010000026.1:0-13918 GCA_964456085.1 uncultured Eubacteriales bacterium | reverse complement strand
GAAAGAGGTTGGGGGGAAAGACTCAGAAATTTTAGATTTCCAGCGTAATAAAAATTCCGGCTCCCAAAACTTGATGGATTCACTTGTTATGAATGGGACGGAGATGGTAAAGCCAAACATAAGCTCTGTTAGAATAAGTACCATGGAGGGTATAATCGACCAGGTAGCAGAGTTTGATAATTCTGCTACGTCTCTTGGATATTCAGTTTACTTCTTCGCAAGCGATATGTATTCCTCTGACGAAATTAAGCTATTGTCCGTAGACGGGATAGCGCCAAACGAGGAAAACATTGCTGAAAATAAATACCCCCATATTGTAAATTACTATATGGTTATGAAAAAAAGCACTCCAGAGGACAGCAACGCTCGAAAGCTTGCAGAATTTGTGCTGTCGGAGGAAGGGCAGAAAATCGTTAAAGAAAGTGGATTAATTCCAATTAAAGGAGAACAATAGTGAACAGGCAAAAAAACATAAGGAATTTTAGCATAATCGCCCATATAGACCATGGCAAATCCACACTCGCAGACAGGCTTATTCAAAAATCAGGCCTGCTAACCGAAAGGGAAATGCAGGAGCAGGTGCTGGACAACATGGACTTAGAGCGTGAGCGTGGCATAACAATAAAGGCTCAAGCCGTAAGGCTTATTTACAAGGCTAATGACGGGGAGGAGTATATTCTAAACTTAATTGACACCCCGGGGCATGTGGATTTTAACTACGAGGTATCACGTAGCCTTGCTGCTTGTGAGGGGGCTGTGCTTGTAGTTGATGCCGCCCAAGGCGTAGAGGCACAGACTCTGGCCAACGTTTATTTGGCTATAGAAGGAAATTTAGAAATCCTCCCTGTTATAAACAAAATTGACCTCCCCAGCGCAAACCCTGCCAATGCGAAAAAGGAAATAGAGGACATAATCGGTATTCCTGCACAGGACGCACCGGAGATTTCTGCTAAGGCAGACATAAATATAGAAGAAGTATTTGAAAGAATCGTTTCGGATATACCATGCCCTAAGGGTGACGTGGAAAAATCTCTTAAGGCGTTGATATTTGACTCCTTCTACGACCCCTACAAGGGTGTAATAGTTTTCATGAGGGTCTTTGACGGCACCATAAAAAAGTGCGACAAGGTACTGTTTATGGCTACGGAAAAGACCTTTGATGTGGTGGAGGTAGGCGTGTTCGGCCCCGGGCGGTTTATTCCTACGGAGGAGCTTTCTGCCGGAGATGTAGGTTATTTGACCGCCAGTATCAAAAATGTGTCCGACACAAGAATAGGTGATACAGTTACAAACTATGCAAGCCCTACCCAAGAGCCATTTCCGGGATATAAAAAGGCCAACCCAATGGTTTACTGCGGAGTGTTTCCTGCTGACGGCTCAAAGTATCAGGATTTAAGGGATGCACTGGATAAGCTTGCCTTGAACGATGCTGCACTTCATTTTGAGCCGGAAACCTCCGTTGCTCTGGGATTTGGCTTCCGTTGTGGATTTTTGGGGCTGCTGCACCTTGAAATCATACAGGAGAGACTTGAAAGGGAATATAACCTTGACCTAGTGACTACTGCGCCAAGCGTTATATATAAAATTTATTTAACTGACGGTACCCAAATTGACCTTTCAAATCCAGCCGACCTTCCGGATGTTACAAAGATTACGAAAATGGAGGAGCCTATTGTTGAGGCAAAAATTATTTTGCCATCCCAGTACATCGGGGCAATAATGGAGCTGTGCACCGGCAGACGTGGAGAGTATATAGGCATTGAGTATTTAGAGGAAACCAGGGCGCAAATTACCTTTGAGATGCCCTTAAATGAGATAATCTATGACTTCTTTGATGTAATAAAGTCACGCTCCAGGGGTTATGCTTCCTTTGACTATGAATTTAAGGGATATAAGGAGTCGCAGCTTGTGAAGCTGGATATGCTTGTTAACCATGAGGCTGTAGACGCCCTATCCTTTATTGTTCACGCAAGCAACTCTTACGAGAGAGGGCGCAAAATGGCTGAGAAGCTGAAAAAGGAAATTCCGCGTCATCAGTTTGAGGTGCCTATCCAAGCGGCTATAGGAAACAAAATAGTTGCCCGTGAAACAGTAAGTGCTGTGCGTAAGGACGTTTTGGCAAAATGCTACGGCGGAGATATTTCCAGAAAACGCAAGCTTTTGGAAAAGCAGAAGGAAGGCAAGAAGCGTATGCGCCAAGTAGGAAGCGTAGAGCTGCCCCAGTCTGCATTTATGTCTGTGCTTAAGCTGGACGAGGAATAATTATGCATCAAAAAGCTTCAATATATATCCACATACCTTTTTGTAAGGCAAAATGTAACTACTGTGATTTTGTGTCTTTTAGCACAAATATTGAGCTGCACCATGAATATATAAAAGCGTTGGTAAATGAAATAAGCTCCGTTAAGGAGCTTTTTGATTCGGAAATTGAAACTATATTTATTGGCGGTGGAACGCCTTCTATAATTGAGGAAGGGTTATTTTTTGATATTTTTGATGCAATTTATAAATATAAGGTTTCCTCATCGGCTGAAATTACAATAGAAGCTAACCCGGAATCGTTGACGGAGGAAAAGCTAAAGGTCTATAAATCGATTGGAATAAATCGGTTAAGCATAGGCTTGCAAGCTTGGCAGCAGCTGATTCTTAAAGACTTAGGAAGAATACACGACAGGGAAAGCTTTTTGAAGGCATACAACGCCGCTGTTAAGCATGGCTTCACAAATATAAATGTAGATATTATGTTTGCATTGCCCGGGCAGAGTTTGAGGGAGCTTCAAGAGACTGTAGATAATGTTATTGACTTAAATCCGGCACATATATCTGCCTATGCATTAATTATTGAGGAAGGCACTCCATTTTATACAAAGGCCGAGGAAAATGCCTTGACACTGCCCGATGATACGCTTGACAGAGAAATGTATCACTACTTAACGTCGGCTTTACCAAAGCAAGGATACGCCCAGTATGAGATTTCTAATTTTGCTAAGGCTGGATACGAATGCAGGCATAATATTGTTTATTGGACAAGAAAGCCATATTTAGGCTTTGGGCTAAACGCTCATTCTTTTTTTTGCGGAAATAGGTTTAATAATATTTCAAATTTGGAAAGCTATATTAATCTAAATGGTATTCCTAGCTTAGTTAGGGAAAATGTAATAAATGTTTCTGATAAAGAAGCTATGGAAGAATTTATGTTTTTAGGACTTAGAATGACAGCGGGGGTACTTCCATCTGACTTTAAAAAAGCGTTTGGGGTAAGTATTTATCAAATATATGGTGAGAAAATAAAAAAGCTGACAGCCAACGGCTTGCTAGAAGAACGTGCAGATAGAATATTTTTGTCAAAAAAAGGGTTGGATTTGGCAAATATGGTATTTTCGGAATTTTTGATTTAATAGCAGGGGTTTGTGAAAAATGGATAGAATGACCGAACTAATCAAAATTTTAAATGAAGCCTCAAAAGCATATTACTCCCAAGATAAGGAATTGATGTCTAACCTTGAGTATGACAAGCTTTATGATGAGCTGACAGCTTTGGAGCAGGAGACGGGGATTGTGTTTGCCAACAGCCCTACTGTTAGAGTTGGATATGAGGTTGTAAGCGAGCTTAAAAAAGCGCCCCATGAGCAAAAAATGCTTTCCCTTGACAAAACAAAGGAGATTAGCAAGCTAAAAGCATTTTTGAACGACGGAAAGGGTGTTTTGTCTTGGAAGCTGGACGGGCTAACAATTGCCTTGAAATATGAAAATGGCAGCCTTGTTCAAGCACTAACCCGTGGTAATGGTGAAATAGGTGAGGATATAACCTCTAACGCCAAGGCTTTTGTTAATCTGCCTTTGAAAATAAAATTCAAAGGCGAATTAATAATCCGTGGAGAGGCTATAATCTCCTATTCTGATTTTGAAAAAATCAACGAAGGACTTGGAGCGGAAGAAAAATACAAAAACCCAAGAAACCTATGCGCAGGAACGGTTAGGCAGTTAAACAGCGAAATTGTGGCTAAGCGAAATGTAACCTTAATTGCCTTTAGCCTTGTTAAAATTGAGTCAACTGAAAAGGAAGAAGCAGAATTTAATAACTCTAAGTACAATCAGTTAAAATGGCTGGAAGCCCAAGGCTTTAAAATTGTGGAACATTCTCTTGTGTCTGCCGACACTATAGAGGGAGATGTTCAGCGATTCAAGGAAAGGGTAGGGGAAAACGATTTTGCTTCTGACGGACTTGTGCTTACCTATGACAGTATTAGCTACAGTGAAAGCCTTGGGGCAACCTCAAAATTCCCAAAGGATACAATAGCATTTAAATGGGCGGACGAGGTTGGGGAAACAGTTTTAACGGAGGTTATTTGGAATACCTCCCGTACCGGGTTAATTAATCCTGTTGCTTGCTTTGCTCCTGTAGAGCTGGAGGGTACGACAGTATCACGGGCGAGCCTTCATAACCTTAGTATTTTGGAGAGCCTAAGACTGGGCTTGGGGGACAGAATAACCGTTTACAAGGCAAATATGATAATCCCACAGGTTGCAGAAAATTTAACTCAAAGCAATAACATAGAAATCCCAAAGCTTTGCCCGGAGTGTGGCTACCCCTCAGAGATAGAGGCTCTTAATGACGTAAAAATGCTGTTCTGCAAAAATCCAAACTGCAAGGCACAGCTTGTAAGAGGGTTAAGCCATTTTGTCTCGCGAGATGCTATGAACATTGAGGGGCTTTCCCAGCAGACTATTGAAAAATTTGTAGAGCACAGGTTTATTGAAAACTATGTCGATATTTTTTATCTAGGCAATCATAGAGAGGCTATTGTGGAGCTTGAAGGCTTTGGCGAAAAGTCTTTCAATAATTTGATTAAGGCGGTAGAGAAGGCTAAAAATGTTGCTCTGCCTAATTTTATATATGCGCTGGGCATTAGTAATGTAGGTTTAAGTAACGCTAAGCTTTTGTGCCAGCGGTTTAGCTACAGCATTGAGGAAATTAGGGCAGCAACAAAAGAGGAGCTTGTGGGCATAAGCGGCTTTGGAGAAATAATTTCCGGGGAAATAATTAAATATTTTTCCCAGAAGGAGAATAACCAACTTTTGGATAAGGCTCTTAAGCTACTGGAGTTTAAGGAAGCTGTTGTTGTTAAGGAGGATAAGCTTAAGGATTTGACCTTTGTGATTACCGGAGATTTAAAAAGCTTCGCCAACCGAAAAGAGCTTAAGGAAAAAATAGAAAGCTTGGGCGGAAGGACCACAGAGCAGGTAACAGCTAAAACCTCTTACTTGATTAATAACGATATTGGGTCGGGAAGCTCTAAAAACAAAAAGGCTGCTTCTCTGAATATTCCTATAATTAGTGAGGAACAGTTTATAGAGCAGTTTTTATAGGAAAATTCCTCAAAACGCAAAGTACCCATAGGCAGATAAAAAATCTGTCTATGGGTACTTTTTTGTGTTGGGTTAGATTTATAGAATCAAATATTTCTAAGAGTCCAATTCAACCACCTTGCCGGGATTTAAAATAAGATTAGGGTCAAACAGCCGCTTAATGCCCTTCATCAATTCAAACTGGCAAGTACCAACAGATTCCTTAAGGAAAGGAATTTTTGCATGGCCAATACCGTGCTCTCCCGAAACCTGACCGCCAAGCTCTTGAGCGTAGCTATAGAGCTTTTCCATAACTGCTTGGCATTTTTCCTTCCATTCGTCCTCGGGTAGGCTGTCCTTACAAACGTATAGATGTAAATTTCCGTCGCCGGCATGACCAAAGGAGGGGATACGCACCCCATGCTCTTGGGCGATTGCCTTTGCGTATTTTAAATACGCAGCAATACTTTCTATGGGGACAACTATATCACATTCGTCCATGCTAGGGGTGGAGCTTTTTATGGCCTCGAGAAACGCCCCTCGTGGCTGCCATATACTAAGCTTTCGCTCATCAGTATCAGAAATAAAAACGTCAAGAGCGCCATTGGCAAGGCAAACCTCTGCTACGTCAGTATATATTTTTTCAATATCGGTTTTTGAATTACCAGCGTAGGATACCATTAGGTAAGCGTTAGCTGACTTATCTGGGAAATGTGTACCCAAATATTCTTCTGCGCTTAAAATTACTTCTTTTTCCATAAATTCAAGGGTGAGAGGTGTTTCAGCTGTATTCAAAATTAGAGGTACAGAGTTTAAGCAGGAAGTAAGGTCAGAGTAGGGAATAAGTAAAGTAACCGAGGTTTTGGGAAGCTTAATAAGCTTAAGCTCCAGCTTTGTAACCACTCCAAGTGTGCCCTCACTGCCAATAAATAAATCCTTTAGGCTATAGCCGGAGCTGGTCTTGGCAATTTTTCCACCAAGCTGCAAGATTTCTCCGCTTGGTATAACTACCTCCATACCACGTATGTACTCCCTCGTAACCCCATAACGAATAGCTCTCATACCGCCGGCGTTTGTCATGGCGTTGCCGCCTATGGTTGCGCTTTTTTCACCGGGGTCTGGAGGATACAGCAAGCCTTCACCTTCAACGGCTGCGGCAAGCTCCATTAAAAGCACCCCAGGCTCTACAACGGCTATAAGATTTTTTTTGTCTATCTCCAAAATTTTGTTCATACCAATCACGTTTACCAAAATCCCACCCAAGGTAGGGACACAGCCGCCACAAAGCCCGGTACCGGCACCTCTTATAGTAACAGGTAGATTCATCTTGCTTGCGTAGGCAAGAATTTTGCTTATTTCCTCGGCAGAGAGCACGTCAACCATTACGTCGGGGTAGAATTTGCCGTATTCGGGCATTTCGTCATGGCTAAAGTCCTCGTTTATCCCGCTGTTGTTTGGTTCCGAGGTATCTTTAAGGCGAACACGCTCATTTGTGCACACTTGCTTTAAGAAGCTAATATCCTCGTTGTCGATTTGCTTATATGGTTGCATTTTCCACCTCCGACAAAACCTTTGGGATTATTTCGTATATATCCCCCACGAAGCCGTAGTGAGACAGCTTGAAAATTGGGGCGTTTTTATCAGTATTAATAGAAATTATAGTTTCTGCGTTTTGCATACCAGCTACAAATTGAATCGCTCCGGAGACACCACAGGTAATTATTAGCTTTGGCTTTACCGTTCTGCCGGAAAGTCCAATTTGATATACGTTTTCAAGCCAGCCTTGCTCTGCCAGCGGTCTTGTACAGGCAAGCAGACCCCCAAGGGAATCCGCAAGCCTTTGCAGCATATGCAAATCCTCCTTTGTCCTTACTCCTCTCCCGGCAACAACAAGGACATCAGCATCAACAATACTTTTCTTAAGCACCTTTTGGGATACATCAAGAATATTAATACGAGAGGAAAGCTGCTCTTGAGGAAGGGAGCATTTAATAATTTTATGGGAAGGGTCGTTAGAGGAGCTTGATTTTGCCGCCTCCATTACCTTATAGCGAACGGTTGCGAATTGCGGTCTGTGGCTCTTTGTTAATATTTGCGCCATGATATTTCCGCCAAAAGCAGGACGAATTTGAACTAAGTCACCGTTATCACGCATTTCAAGATATGTACAATCAGCCGTCAAGCCTGTTTTAAATCTTGTAGCTACACGGGGAGCAAGAGAGCGCCCCACAGGTGTTGCGCCTATAAGTACAACGTTTGGTTTTAGCTTATTTATGCAGTCTGTCATGGCGTTGGCGTAGGTACCTACGCAAAAGTGCTTAAGCTGGGGATAATCATAAACATATACGTCACTAGCACCATAGTCAAATAGCCTTTCCGCTTCCGCTTCTACACCGTCTCCAATAAATACACAGCATACAGGCTCATTATTTTTTTTCGATAGCTCCAACGCCTTACCAATAAGCTCAAAGGTGACAGGGTGAATTTTCCCGTCATAGTGCTCTACATAAACAAGAATACCCTTCCATTCAGCTTTATTAACCTTGCTTTCAGCTTGGGCAAGGGAAAGAGCCTTCTGTTCACATGCTTTAATACAAAGCTTGCAGGCTTTGCATTGAGCGGTGATTTCCACATAGTTCCCCGAAGGCTCAATGGCATTAAAGGGGCAGGCGGCGATGCAAGCCTTGCAGCCGTTACAAAGTGTTTTATCTACAATAATTGCGCTCATTTTTCCTCACCCCAAAATTTTAAGTATTTTAGCTTATCAATAAATGTCTGTGCGGCTTGACTGCCGTCTAGCTGAAAAATCTCCGTTTGTGTATTAGAGACTGGGGTGAAAATACGCTCTACGCTGGTGGGGGAGCCTAGTATGCCGTAGTTGGATTTATTTTTTTCGGATAGGTCGCTTAAGGCAACAGTGATTATTTCCTTTCCGGCGCTTTGCTTCTTCAGCAGATAGGAGGGTAAGCGTGGTTGATTTACGCTGGTTTCTACTGTTATTAGGCAGGGGTAATTCATTGACATAGTTGTAATTGTGTCGCCTAAATCCTGCTTAAGGGTGATGCCATCTTCGTCTGTGTGGCAAATTTCCTTTACCCAGCTGACATGGGGCATATCCAAATGCTCTGCTATTGCAGGTCCAACTTGAGCGGTGTCACCGTCGGTAGTTTGCTTGCCGCAAATAATTAAACTCACATCGCCCATAAGGCGCAAGCATTGGGCAAGTGCACGGCTGGTAGCCAGAACGTCCGACCCAGCAAAGGCTTTGTCACTTAGCAAATACCCTCTGTCGGCACCCAGCATAAATGCCTCCTCCAAAATTTCCCTAGCAGCAGGAGGCCCCATAGTAAGAGCTGTTATTGTGCAGCCAAGACTTTCCTTGATTTTCATAGCCGCCTCTAAGGCGTATAGGTCATAGGGGTTAAGCTTGCTTTCAACCCCGGCACGTATAAGCGAGCCTGTTTCTTCTTCGATGTTAACCTTAGTCGTGCCTGGAACCTGTTTAATACATACTACAATGTCCATGACATTTCTCCTTAATAGGGAGGGGAAAATAATTAATACTCCCTAATTTCTTTTACAAAATTTAAATGGTAGCTCATTACTCTGACGGCCACCTCTTCGTCACGTTGTAATATTGCCTTGTAAATCATATGGTGCTGGTTGTATAGCACCTCCAGATTCTCCTGATTTCTAAGAATCCTTTCTCTGTTAAAGGTTACGGAGCGCTCCATTAAGGAACTAATGCATTGCGCCACCGTTTGGAGCACTGTGTTCCCTGTTAAAACAAAAAGCTCCTTGTGAAAAAATATATCGGATTTTACACCAAGGTCATAATCTCGGGAAAAGACGCTTTGTTCCATTTGGTTTACTGCCTCTCTAAGTGTTTCAAGGCTCTTTGGAAGCAGGCTGCGTTTTATAATAAGTCTTATGGCGTCTATTTCCAGAAGCTTTCTAACCTCCAGCAAATCCTCCCCTACGGAACGGTTGTAAATAAAAAGCTGCGATACCATTTGTACAAACGGTATAATATCAATTTCCTTTATATAGCTGCCGTCACCTGTCCGCATATTAATTATGCCGATTATTTCAAGAGCGCTAAGCGCCTCCCTTAGGGTAGCACGGCTAACAGAAAGCTCCTCTGAAAGCTCCCTCTCACTAGGCAAACGGTCACCCGGCTTTAGCCGTCCTGTGCTCAGCCTTTCAAGTATTTTCTCAACTATAACGTGACTTGCCTTCTTTTCTCCCATGACATCTACCCCAAATATGTATTGGTATGACAGATTAGTTATTTGCAATAAAATTATAGCAAAATTTATAGTTTCATTCAACAATAATTTAAATTATTATACAAAATTTATTTATTTTATCGGTAAAATTAATAATAAAAGCATAAAACAAACTTATAAAGCTATTTAAGCATCTCTAAAATGCTGGAATAGCTTTATAGGTTTGTTAAATTTTAGGGCATAATATTGATTTTATGTATCAGAGGTTAATTTCAAGGCAATTTGTCTTACCAATTCTTTGTTAAATTTTTTCTATTTTTTGTATTGTGTGAATCATTCAATAATTTTCTTGTGGAATAGAAATAAATATTGTAGAATAGTTGCATAAGACGGCAGAAGTAAAGGAAGTGAATTTAAGTGAAGCCCGATAATATTTTTGGAATAATACATTATTTAGTGGGCGCTATTGTAAATCTTATTATTATGCTATTAACTGTTTATTTTATATTTATGTTTACTCAGAAGGCATATGATTTCGGAAAGGGCTATACTCAGGGGGATTCCGGGTCAAGACCTTATAGAGAGGTTGAAATTTCTATAAGTGAAGGGGCAAAGGTTGATGAGGTTGCCAAGGTTTTAGAGGAAAAAGGAGTTATAAAAAGCGCTCTTATGTTTAAACTTGAAAGTGCTCTAAAGGGAAAAGATGATAACTTCAGCGCCGGTACCTTTAAGGTTAACTCAAAAATGACTTCGGACGATATAAATTCTACCCTTAGGAAAAAAGGTGCCTTAGCTGTAGACGTGAAGGCTACTATCCGTGAAGGGTTTAACACAAAGGAAATTGGAGAATATTTAGAAAGCCTTGGAGTTGTAAGTAAGGACGATTTTATTAATGCATGCAATAACGGACAATTTGACTACAGCTTTTTAAATGATATACCCAACAGAGAAAATAGGCTGGAGGGCTACTTATTCCCAGACACATACTTTTTCAGAAAAAATTCTAAGCCCGAGCAGGTTATAAACAAAATGCTTACTAGGTTCGAGGAGATTTATACTGCTGACTATTCCTTGAGAGCAAAGGAGCTTGGTTTTACAACTGACCAGGTTATAACAATGGCTTCCATTATTGAAAAGGAAATAAAAAAGGGTGACGAACGAGGCAAGGCGGCTTCGGTTATTTATAATCGCTTGGATACGGACATGCCGCTGCAAATGTGTTCTACCGTATTGTTCGTATTAGACAAAAGGAAAGACAGGCTTCTTGAAGATGATTTGAAAACTGAATCGCCTTACAATACCTACATTAATAAGGGGCTTCCTCCCGGGCCTATTTCAAATCCCGGAAAGGCGTGTATTGACGCCGCTCTATTTCCCGATGATTCAAAATATCTGTATTTCGTTGTAAAGGACGAGGAAACAGGAGAGCACTTCTTTACAGAAAACTATGACGCCTTTGTAAATGCTAAGGTTCAGTACAATCAAAAATATTAAGAACTGCTATAGGAGCAAAATATGTCAATTATAGACACCAACATAATTTCATTTCTTGATAAAATCCAGCCCCTATGTTATGGGAAGCTGGGACAGCTTCAAAAAGAGTCGCTGGAAAAAAACCTACCTATTATAAAGCCGGATACAGCTAGGCTTATAAGCTTTATACTATCGATAAAGCGGCCTAAGCGTATTTTAGAAATAGGGTGCTGTGTAGGGTTTTCTGCCGCTCTTATGACCCAGTATTTAAAAAAAGACGGAAAGCTGACTACCATTGAGAGGTATGAGCTTATGCAGGAAAAGGCGCTTAAAAATTTTGAGACGCTGGGAATCAGCCATAGGATTAAAATGTTGAAGGGCGATGCCCTTGATATTTTGCCTACACTTAAAAGGAAGTATGATTTTATTTTTCTTGATGCGGCTAAGGGACAATATATTCAAATGCTTCCTCATTGCTTGCGGCTGTTGAAAAAAGACGGTATTTTGGTTGCAGACGACGTGCTCCAAGAGGGTCGAGTGGCCAGCGACAGGCTGTCCATACCTCGCCGACAAAGAACAATCCATAAGCGTATGGGTGATTTTCTATATGCTATTTCCAATACAGAGGGGTTAGTCACCTCTATTTTAACTATTGACGATGGAGTTACGGTAACCTTAAAAACAAAGGATTTTAAAGAGCTTAACCTGCCAACCGAAAATTAATTTACTATCGAAAAGGAATGATTACTATATTACAAAAAAAACCTGAACTGCTTGCTCCTTGTGGTGACCTTGAAAAGCTTAAGGTTGCTGTGGCATATGGGGCTGATGCGGTTTATTTTGGGGGAGCCGCCTTCTCCCTACGGGCTAAGGCCAAGAATTTTTCTATAGAAGAAATGGCGGAAGCCGTAAATATAGCTCATGACAATAAGGTTAAGGCTTACATAACCTGTAACGTTTTCGCAAGAAACGAGGATATTGAGCAGCTACCAGAATATTTGTTAAAGCTATACGAAATAGGCGCAGATGCTCTAATAATTTCCGACCCGGGAGTTTTTTTGACAGCAAGGCAAGTTGTGCCGCAAATGGAAATCCATATTTCTACCCAAGCAAACGTTACGAATTTCAAGAGCGTAGAGTTTTGGCAAAGCCAAGGAGCAAAGCGTATAATTTTGGCTAGAGAGCTTTCCTTGAGAGAAATTTCTCAATTAAGAGAAAAAATCAGCCCTGATGTATACTTGGAGTCTTTTGTCCATGGTGCTATGTGCATGTCCTACTCGGGAAGATGCCTGTTAAGCAACTACTTAAACGGCAGAGATTCTAATAGAGGTAATTGCTCCCAGCCATGCAGGTATAAGTACCATTTGGCAGAGGAAACCCGTCCGGGAGAGTATTACCCAGTATATGAGGACGAAAAGGGCACTTATATATTTAATTCTAAGGATTTATGTATGATTGAGCATTTGCCAGAGTTAGTCTCCTCCGGCATTGACAGCTTTAAAATAGAGGGAAGAATGAAAACTGCTTATTATGTGGCCGGAGTAGTCAAAGCCTACAGAGAAGCTATTGACGACCTTTTTGCCGACAGAGAACTTTACGAAAGTAAAAAGCATTCATACATGCAGGAGCTTTTAAAAACAAGTCATAGGCATTATACAACAGGTTTTTATTTTGGTGATGGCAACAACAGCTCTATGCAAATTTATGAAAACAGCTCCTATGTAAGAGGTAGTGATTTTGTGGGCATCGTTATTGCCAATGGAGAAAATGGGTTGACCCTTGTTGAGCAGAGAAATAAATTTGTAGTAGGGGAGGAGCTTGAAATTATTTCTCCAAAAGGCTTCTTCAAACAGGAAATTGCTGAAATGTATAACGAAGAAGGAGAAAAAATAACAGAAGCGCCCCACCCACAGCAAAAAATTTGGCTGAAGCTAAATAATCCCGTTGCGCCGCTTGATATGATAAGGCGTAATACCTCAGAAAAAATTCAAGTCAACAATTTCCAAAATTAATTTTATTAAAAAATTAAAGGGTTTGAAAATATTATGTCGAATAAAAAACATAGAACGAATCAAATGTTCTATGTTTTTTATTTTTGATAAGATTGCCACATTAAATAGGAGGGAAGCATGTTTTATCCCGATAACGTTTTAGAGGATATTAGAACCTCCAATGACATAGTTGATGTTATTTCTTCCTATGTGCCTCTTAAGCAAAAGGGAGGAGTATATTTCGGGCTATGCCCATTTCACAACGAAAAAACCCCCTCCTTCAGCGTAACCTCAGAAAAAGGTTTTTATTACTGCTTCGGCTGCGGAGCCTCGGGGAATGTTTACAGCTTTATTATGCAGATGGAAAACTGCGACTTTATTGACGCCGTAAAGCTACTAGCTGAAAGGGTAAACTACGCCCTTCCCGACGAAAACATGTCTGCTGAAATGCAAAATAAAAACAAGCTAAGGGAAAAGCTATATGAAATAAACAAAGTCAGCGCCAGATTTTTTTACAATAACCTAAGCACCCAAGAGGGTTTAGCCGCCTCTCAATATATGGATATGAGAAAAATATCCCCCAAAATCAGAAAACGGTTTGGACTGGGCTATTCCTTAAAAAAAAGAGATGCTTTGTTTAAGCATCTCGTAGAAATGGGTTATGGGGACGACGGGGGAATTTCCCTGCTGCTGGAATCGGGAATTGTAAAAAAGTCTGAAAATGGAGTTATTTATGATAGGTTTTTTGGGCGGCTGATGTTTCCTATATTTGACCCTTATGGTAAGATTGTAGGCTTTGGTGGACGAACGCTGGACAACGGAGAGCCTAAGTACCTTAATTCCGCTGAAAACCTTGTATTTAAAAAGAGCCAGAAT
>CAYWBF010000025.1:0-14236 GCA_964456085.1 uncultured Eubacteriales bacterium | reverse complement strand
GCTATTTTTATAGATACTATCATTAACCAAAATGTCAAGTAAGTGCTTTGCATTTACGTTGACATAGGTCAAAAGGCTTCCACCGTTGCCCGTATTGTTAAAACCTTAGAGGACAACGGCGCAATGGCTTACACAACCATAGTAGCCGCCAACGCTTCGGAAACAGCACCACTCCAATTTATCGCCCCATATGCCGGTTGTGCTATAGGCGAGGAATGGATGGAGGATGGTAAGGACGTTTTGATTATTTATGACGACCTTACAAAGCACGCTGTAGCTTACCTTGCAATGTCCCTTCTATTAAAAAGACCTCCGGGACGTGAATCTTACCCCGGCGACGTTTTCTATCTTCACTCAAGATTGTTGGAGCGTGCCGCTAGGCTTTCAGCGGAGTACGGTGGAGGTTCTATCACCGCTCTGCCTCTTATTGAGACACAGGCCGGAGATATTTCTGCGTATATCCCAACAAACGTAATCTCTATAACCGACGGACAGATTTTCTTGGAGACAGAGCTTTTTAACGCCGGTATACGCCCTGCTATTAACGCAGGACTTTCCGTATCCAGAGTTGGCGGATCCGCCCAGGTTAAGGCTATGAAAAAAATCGCAGGGCCTATCCGTTTGGAGCTTGCTCAATATCGCGAGCTTGCTGCCTTCGCTCAATTTGGCTCTGACCTTGACAAGGACACTCTTGAGCGTCTAAAACAAGGTGAGCGTATTGTGGAAGTTCTTAAACAACCTCAATACAAGCCTATCTCCGTGGAGCAAGAGGTTATTATTCTGTATGCAATCACAAATAAATATTTGTCTGACGTTCATGTAGAGAAGGTTCTTGATTTTGAAAGAGAGCTTTTTGCCTTCATGGATCTTAAGCATAAGGATATTATTGATGAGCTGACCGCAACTAAGGCACTTAGCCCCGAGCTTGAAGCTAAGCTAAAGGCAGCCATCGAAAGCTTTAAAAAAGAAAACAAGTTTAGCTAAGGGGTGATTTTTGTATGGCATCCATGCGTAATATTAAGCGAAGAATTAAAAGTGTCAGCAGCACCCAGCAGATTACAAAGGCTATGAATCTGGTTTCGGCCTCCAAGCTTCAAAAGGCCAAAACCAACCTCGCAGCAACTCGACCCTTTTTCCAAGAAACCCAAAGGGTTATTGCCAGCATAGTCACCGTTAGCGGTGGCTTAAAGCATAAATATTTGACCAAGCGTGATGAAGTTAAAAACATTGGCGTAATTTTGCTTTCTGCCGACAGAGGACTTTGCGGCGGCTATAACTCAAACGTTTCCAAGGAAGCCTTTGCTTTAATCCAAAAGAAAAATGAGCAAGGCGCCAGGGAGTCCGTTATTGTCTCCGGAAACAAGGGCAGAGATTTTTTAAAGCGTAGAGGGAAAAATATTATTAAAAATTATACAGGTATCTCTGAAGCACCCACCTACCAAAACGCCAAAGAAATGGGCGAGCTTGCTGTAGCAATGTACGAACGTGGGGAAATCGATGAGATTCACCTTGTTTATACCGAGTTTAAGTCCACTCTTGTTCATAATCCTAAGGCTATTCAGCTTTTACCCATAAGCGCTGACAGCCTTATGGACTTATCCAAGGAGCAGACAGCTGAGGAAAAGGCAAATCTTGCGCTTATGAACTATGAACCGGCTGAAGATGAGGTTTTAAATTATATTGTGCCAAAATACATTAACACCGTTATTTTCGGCGCATTGGTTGAGTCCGCCGCCTGCGAGGAGGGCGCAAGAATGACAAGCATGGATACCGCTACTGAAAATGCGGAGGAAATGATTGACAAGCTTACCCTTTCCTTTAATAGAGCACGTCAGGGTGCTATTACGCAGGAGATTACTGAAATTATTAGCGGCGCTAATGCTTTGAGCTAGAGCCGATATATTAGATTGTTCGTAACTCTTATTAGTAAGGAGTGAAAAAATTTGTCCAATGTAAATGAAGGTAAAGTCCTTCAAATAATTGGCGCCGTGCTTGACGTTAAGTTTGAGAACCAGCTTCCTGCACTTAACAATGCGTTGGAGATTGAGCATAACGGCAAGACGTTGGTTGCCGAGGTTGCCCAGCATTTGGGCGACGATGTAGTTAGATGTATTGCTATGGCCTCCACCGACGGTCTTATTAGGGGAACGAAGGTTAGGGATACAGGCAGCAGTATTTCTGTGCCTGTAGGCAGCCCAACCCTTGGTAGAATGTTTAACGTAGTAGGTGACCCTATCGACGGTAAGCCAGACCCAAAGGCTAAGGAGCGATGGGCAATCCATAGAAAGCCTCCTGCCTTCGCCGACCAAGCTACCTCTACAGAGATGCTTGAAACAGGTATTAAGGCTATTGACCTTCTTTGCCCATATTCAAAGGGCGGTAAGGTTGGGCTTTTCGGCGGTGCCGGTGTAGGCAAGACAGTGCTTATAATGGAGCTTATTAGAAATATAGCTACAGAGCACGGCGGCTTCTCCGTTTTCGCCGGTGTTGGAGAGCGTTCCCGTGAGGGCAACGACCTTTATCACGATATGACTGATTCTGGAGTTATTAAGAAAACCTCCCTTGTGTTCGGTCAAATGAATGAGCCACCGGGAGCCAGAATGAGAATTGCTCTTACCGGCCTTACAATGGCTGAATATTTCCGTGATGTTGACAACCAAGACGTGCTTTTGTTCGTTGACAACATCTTCCGTTTTACCCAAGCAGGTTCCGAGGTGTCTGCGCTTTTAGGACGTATGCCTTCTGCGGTAGGCTATCAGCCTACTCTTGCAACAGAAATGGGTACTCTACAGGAGCGCATCACTTCCACAAAGAACGGCTCTATCACCTCCGTTCAGGCGATTTATGTGCCTGCGGATGACTTGACTGACCCTGCTCCTGCTACAGCCTTCACTCACCTTGATGCTAAGACGGTTCTTTCCCGTTCCATCGTTGAGTTGGGTATTTATCCTGCCATTGACCCACTTGATTCCAACTCCCGTATTCTTGACCCTAACATAATCGGCCAAGACCACTATCAAACCGCCCGTGACGTACAGTCCATCTTGCAGCGTTACAAGGAGCTTCAGGATATTATCGCCATACTTGGTATGGATGAGCTTTCTGAAAACGACAAGCTTATTGTTAACCGTGCCAGAAAGATTCAAAGATTCTTAGGGCAGCCATTCTTCGTAGCCGAGAAGTTTACCTCTATTGAGGGACGCTACGTGCCTATTGCCGATACAGTAAGAAGCTTTAGAGAAATTCTTGACGGTAAGCACGACGAAATCCCAGAGGGATTATTCTTAAGTGCTGGCTCTATTGAGGACGTTGTTAAGCGTTTTAAGGAAAAAAGGGATTAGGACTGGCTGAATTTTTGTAAAAAGGATTGAAGGCTAATGGCAAAAAAAATAAATATTCGTATAGTTACCCCTACCAGGTCGCTTATTGATGAGCCTGTAGACATGGTTATTATGCGTGGAATTGAAGGCGACCTAGGAATTTTGCCCGGGCACGAGCCATTAACAACGGTTTTAGCCATTGGCTCCATAAAGCTTATTAACGAGGGCGAGGAGCGGATTGCTACAATCCTTGGGGGCTTTGCAGAGGTTGGGGCAGAAAAAATAACTATCCTGTCCGACGCTGCTGAATGGCCTAACGAAATAGACGTGCACAGAGCCGAGGAAGCAAAGGAGCGTGCCTTAACCCGTATCCAGCAAAGACCCGAGGGCTGTGACATTTCCAGAGCGGAGTTAGCCCTTCGCCGTTCCTTAGTACGCCTTGATGTAAGTACCTATACTATAATTAAAGGTAATAAATAATGTGAGTTCGACGAAATTGCAAAGAGCGCAATTTCGTCGAACAAAACGTGAAAATTGCTTCGCAATTTAAGCCGCTAAAGCGGCTTATTCGACTTCGTCGAACTCACGTTAAATAAATATTATTGTAAAATATAAGCCTGCAATCCGTTTTGTTACTGGATTGCAGGCTTTATTTTTTGAATGGTTTTTGTGAATGAGTTTTCTTGACTGGTATAAGTAAATAGCTTATACTTTAAGAAATTAATAACGATTTTGTAATGTTTTTATGGGAGGTGCTGCCCATATGCAGCCTTGCAAATATACAATTATTCGTTCTAACAGAAAAACTATAGCTATCTACATAAAAAAAGACGCTACAGTGGAAGTAAGAGCACCCATTCGGGTTTCTAAGGCTCTTATTGACAGATTTATTTACTCTAAGCAGGCTTGGATTATGGAGCACCTTATGGCTCGCCAAAGGAAAAATGAGGAAAAAGCTGAATTTGCTTTAAATTATGGGGATAGTATTTTTTACAGGGGTAAGCTGTACCCTATATCGGCTAGGTCTGGGAACAGAGTGGGGTTCGATGAAGGTTGCTTTTATATGCCTCATGGACTAAGCAGTAGGGAAATCAAAGCTGCCGCCATACAAATTTACAAAATGCTTGCTAAATCCCTTTTGACAGAGAAAGCTATGCATTTTGCTCATATTATGGGGTTGTACCCTTCTGCAGTTAAGATAAATTCAGCAAAAACCCGATGGGGGAGCTGCTCTGGCAAGAATAGTATAAACTTTTCTTGGCGGCTTGTTTTGGGCGAGGATAGTCTTATTGATTATGTGGTAGTGCATGAACTGGCTCATATTAAGGAGCTGAATCATTCGGATAGGTTTTGGGATATTGTAAGAGCTGTTTTGCCCGACTATAGGGCGCAGCAGCTAAAGCTTAAGGCTTTGAATGAGCGGCTTAGCAAGGAAGATTGGGATTAATATTAAGAAACGAATGAAAGGGTGGTCGTAATGAAATCCTTTAGAAAAGAATTGAAGTTTAAAACCGGTACTAGAAGAGCATTTATAAATATTACGCCTCAAGTTGAGGCCGCTTTGAAAGAGAGCGGTATAAAAGAAGGGCTTGTTCTTGTTAATGCTATGAATATTACTGCAAGTGTGTTTATAAACGACAACGAAAGCGGCTTGCACCGTGACTTTGAGCGGTTTTTGGAGCGGCTTGCACCGGAAAAGCCTTACGATCAATATGACCATAATGGTTATGAGGATAATGCTGATGCTCATCTTAAGCGCACGATAATGGGGCGTGAAGCTGTTTGTGCTGTAACAAACGGAGAATTGGATTTTGGTACTTGGGAGCAGGTTTTTTATGGGGAGTTTGACGGTAAGCGTGAGAAAAGGGTGCTTATTAAGATTATTGGGGAGTAGTTAGTTATTAATGTTAGCTGAACGAAATTACTACAACTGCAATTTCGTGGTACTCACGTTAATATAGAATACATTATCACCAAATTAACAATTGAGACATAAGATATGCCGAGGGGTTTCCCTCAATAAATTTTGGAGGTATTCCTATGGCTATATCTGAATTTCAAAAAGACTTACTAAACCTAAAATACAGCCCTAATATTGATATCGAGGGCATTCAGGAGCAGGTGGTAAACCTCACACTAGATCAAGCTCATAATGTAGAAACTAGCATCAGCGGTACGGTGAAAGATGGGGAAAATCCCGTTTACGGCGCTACCGTAAAGGTGTTTGATAAAAATGGCAATCCTTATATGCACACTATTACTGACGAGTCAGGAAAGTATCTGTTTGAGAGCCTTCCTGTTGGCACCTATAGCGTAGCTGTTGCCTGTGTTGGATACAGGTTAAGTCCTGGGCAGTCAACCTCTTTATCTGAAGGCGATACGGTAATACTTGATTTTGGACTTTCTAAAGATGAAACGCTGGCTCTTGGAGCTGTTGCAGGCGTTGTTAGCACTGGCCACAATGAACACAAAAGGCCGGTGGGTAGTGTAAAAATATCTCTTATGGATAGCACAGATAAGGTTGTTGCCGTAACATATACGGTAGACGACGGCGAGTTTGCGTTCTATGACCTTGCAGACGGACAGTATAAGCTGCTTGCTACGGCGCAAGGATATATGCCGTCTAACCTTGTAACAGTGACCATCACAAACGGCTCCATTGTTAATACCTCTATATCTCTTGTAGTTCACGAGGAAACAAACACCGGCACTATAAACGGCGTTATTACAAATAAGCAGGGGAACATTGTGGCCGGCTGTTTTGTGGGTTTATACCAAATTGTGAGAAAAGAGGATGGAGATACCGACGAGCTTTTGGTTGCACACACCAAAACAAATGCACAGGGTCAGTATCTCTTTGGGAACGTGGCGGAAGGCAACTATGTTGTAAAAGCAAAAATGAACGCATAACATCGTTTGATTGCAATGGCTATCGCCGGTCAAGAATTGTTACCATAAGCTGTAAGAATGAGAAGGTTGCGAACGTTCACTTTCCTTGTGCACGTTCGCACCTATTTCTTGAATTTTATCGTCCAATTCGCTGTGTTTGCATTCGCAGCAGCATAGGTTGTCACATCGAAACCAGAAGCACCTTCGGGCGTAGTGAAATGATACTCGGCTGGCTTGATCCGGGTGAGTATGTACTTACGCTTTGGGGAGAGTGCTATTTTGAAAAATTTTGTGTGTCAATATCGCCCAAGTGCTACATTGAACTTATAATCTACTGAAAAAAATTGACATGCAAACTACATAGTAATAAAAGAGATAAGCCTGTAAGGTTGGAATTAATTCCATGCCTTACAGGCTTTTTTGACGGCAAATACTAATAATTATTGTTTTGAGTATCCATTTTTGCTTTCTGTGTTTTTAAAAAATTATTTGTGTCTACAGCAAAATATTACGCATTGAAAAAAATAAGGGGCGAAGCAGACTCAAATGAGTTTGCTTCGCTCCTTTTTGCTCATAAATAATTCTTTATGCAGCGGCAATCATACCAACCACATTATTAATAATTAAACAAGTTAAAATCCCAAAAACCGTAGGTACAGCAACAGACACCAAAACCCATTTAATGCTTCCCGTTTCCTTTTTGATTGTAGCCAAGGTGGTTGCACAAGGCCAGTGCATAAGCATAAAGGCAATGGTGCATAACGCTGTAGAAATAGTCCAACCGTTATCGACAAAAATAGCCCTTAGCTGAGGTAGAGTATCAGGCATAACAAGCCTCCCAAGTGAGCCATAAGCCATAACAGCTATAGGCAGAACAATTTCATTTGCTGGTAAGCCCAATATAAATGCCAGCAAAATCACCCCGTCCAAGCCTATAAGCCTAGCAGATGGGTCAAGAAAATTGGATATTATTCTTAAGGTGCTCTGTCCGTTTACCCCAGTGTTTGCCAGCACCCAAATAATCGCACCGGCAGGCATGGATATAATAACAGCTCTTGTCAAGACCTTTAAAGTTCGATCAAAAAGAGAACGTACCAATATTTGAGAAACAACAGGCACTCTATATGGAGGTAACTCCAAGGTGAAGTAAGAGGGTACACCCTTAAGAAGTGTTTTGGACAGCAGCCACGAAGCTGCCAGCGTCATAGCAATCCCGAATAAGATAACCAGTGTGAGAAAGGCTGCCGAAAGTATGCCTAGGCTTGATGAAGCTGATGCTCCTATGAAGAACATGGAGATTATGGCGATTAGCGTGGGAAACCTCCCATTACAAGGCACAAAGCAATTAGTAATAATAGCAATAAGCCGCTCTCTTTCAGAATCAATAATTCTACACGATGTCACCCCGGCTGCGTTGCAGCCGAACCCCATGCACATTATAAAGGAAATTTATGCTATCAAATATTTTACCTCAAAAGCCTTCCCCTATCTCCATTCCGATAATACGCTTTTGTCTGCTGCTACTTTATTAACTATTTCGTTACCGTTATGGCAGTTGTCAAAGGTTCCTTTAGAAATTTCTGCTATGACGGCACTTAAAAGCTTTTCGTAGTAAGCCTCCGGTGTGACATTTGCTGTTGTTTGAGAAAAATGCTGCTGGCTTTCACTGGAAGCAATACTTGCGTATTCATTTTTTACTTGTTGTATTAATTCATCACGATTCATTTTGATTAACTCCTTTTAGTTTAATATGTATAATTTATGTAATATTAGGTGATTTATACGAAAAATTAGGACAAGCTAAAAAAGTCACGCCACAAGGACACTAAATCTCTTTGGGCATGATTTTTTTATTGCTGAGAATTAAGAAGCTTTTTTTAGAATAGTACAAAATAAAAGCTGAATAAATTAATTAGGGGTGAAATTTTTATGGCTACGAAAAATCAAACCATTGACAAATGCGAAAATATCTACTGCTCTAATAATTCCATAATCACCATTGAAGCTATATATTCTGATGGCAAAAGCAAAACTATTAATGATATTTTAATTGAATACCTACTAAAAAAAGCTAAAGACTCCTATTAATCTTAACAAGAAAGGAGTGAAATCTTGAAAGCCTTAAATAAAGTATATAATGCCGCCTTATATATGAGGCTTTCAAAAGATGACGAGGGCGCAATAGAAAGCGCCAGCATTTCAGTACAAAGGAAAATACTGCGTTCCTATGCAGAGGAATATGGCTACACCATTTTTAATGAGTATATAGACGATGGCTGGAGCGGCACAAACTTTAATCGTCCTTCCTTTAACAAAATGCTTAAGGATATAGAGTCAGGCAATGTAAATATGGTCATAACAAAAGACCTGTCACGCTTAGGCCGTGATTATATAACCGCCGGTCAGTATACAGAAATGTACTTCCCCGAGCGTAATGTCCGCTATATAGCAATAAACGATGGCTACGATTCATTAAATCCCTACAACGACATTGCCCCCTTCAAGCATGTGATTAACGAAATGTACGCCAGAGACACATCGAAAAAAATCCGCTCTGCCTTTGCCGCAAAAATGAAGGAGGGTAGTTTTATTGGCAGCTATGCACCTTTTGGCTACCAAAAAGACCCCTTGAACAAAAACCACCTAATAATCGACCATGAAGCAGCCATAATAGTAAAGGAAATTTTTCAAATGGCAGAAAATAGCCTTTCACCCTCCCAGATTGCTCACCAGCTTAGCAGCCAAGGAACTATCACCCCATCAGAATATCGCAATAACAAAACCACAAGGCTGAACGGGAGCATTTGCTCCCCAAAAAAAGAATGGACTCCCTCCATGGTATGTAAGCTCCTTAAAAACATGGTATACATAGGTCATATGGCTCAAGGCAAAACAAAAAAGGTATCATTTAAAAGCCAATCCTCATTGGCACTAGCAAAAAACGAGTGGTGCATTGTAGAAAACACCCATGAACCGATAATAAGCCAACAAACCTACACTATTGTCCAATCCAGAAGCTTGTCACGCAAAATACAAACCAAAAATCATTTCAAGAACCTTTTTTCGGGAATAGCTAAATGTATGGACTGCAAAAGAAATATGTCAACCACGGCCACACGAAAAAAAGGCTCTGTGGCAAATTTAGTCTGCGGAGGCTACAAGCTGTACGGTAGTAAGGAGTGCAGCAACCATTTTATAGATTATAATATACTTTATGGCATGATTTTACATGAGATAAAAAAGCATTTATCCCTATCAGACCTAGGCAAACAGTACATACTTGACATCTTAAGCAAAGAACAGCAAAAGCTTAGCCCATCAAATGAAATACAAGCTAAAATAAGCCAACTCCAAAAAAGGTCAAATGATTTAACTACAATTATAAAGCATCTATACGAGGACAACGTAACCGGAAAAATAAGCGACGAAAGATTTTCTGCCCTACTCAACTCATACGAAGCAGAGCAAAAAGATATAAATACAAGAATAGGCGCTCTACAAAAAAAAGAAGAAGCCTTTTATTCAAAGGCTTCCCAAATCAACGATGAATCAAATTTTCAAAATTATCTAAAAGCTTACGAAACACTAACAGAAACAACCGAACTTTCCAGAGACTTACTACTTTCCTTAATTGAAAAAATAGAAATAGGTCAAGGGTACTACGCCGATTCCAAAAAGAAGATAAAGCATCAAGCCGTTAAAATATACTACAGATTTACCACTTCATAGCATATATTTCCACAACCACATGGTCAACGCTTGCTTGCCGCAGGCAGAGCACCCCTTGAAAAATTTGTCCATATTATAAGCAATCCTAGGCAAATACCCCACGTCCTCAAGAAATGTAAAAAGGGGAAAAAAAATAGCCATAGGCGGCAGCATAACAGCAACAACCCAAGCAAGCACCCTATATATGCCAAAAACAAAAAGACTACTCACCCAATTAGGCGCGTTGACACCTATAAGCAGTTGTGCAAGCCTTTCTTCTACAAAAAACAATCCACTAAACAACAAGCTTGAAGGATAGTTCGCTCCGACCAGCGTAAGCCACAGAATAAAAAACAGCAAAAGCCCCATTAAGCAATATCCCCTAAAGGAACCAAGAAAAATTTTATCAAGGCTTCTGTCTCGCTGGAAGCACTGCCCTGAGTTTTTCAATACACATTCCTTGTAAATGGACTCTGCACGATAAATCAGTTCCTTTGCTGCCTGAGCCTCTTGCCGCAGCTCCTCCTGTATGGAGGGGTAGTATGTGGTAGATGCCGCATATATATTGCTATGATGCATTGGCCGATTTGGACTTGTATCTATTGGATTTTTTGCTATACGAACCACGCTGGCCATAAGGCTGTCTATTCCCTCACCCTTTCTGGCTTTCGTGCCCACCACACATGCACCCGTCAGCCGAGAAAGCTTATCCAGGTCAATCACTATGTTATTCTTCTCTGCCTCGTCTATTAGATTTACACATATAACCACGTTTTTTGTAATATTTAATACCTGTAGTACCAGGTTCAGATTTCTCATAAGGCAGGTTGCGTCGCATACTACTACTACGCAGGCTGCCTTATTTTGCTCTATAAAATCTCTGGCTACCTCCTCCTCTTTTGAGTGTGCGGCAAGGGAATAAGTGCCTGGAAGGTCAACCAGTGTAAGCCTTGTGCTCTCAAATTCACATTCCCCCCAAGCAGTTTCTACGGTTTTTCCGGCCCAGTTACCTGTGTGCTGTCTAAGCCCTGTCAACGAATTAAAAATAGTGCTTTTACCCACGTTGGGATTGCCGCAAAAGGCTACAATCATTTAGCGGACCTCCTCCACCAAAATTTTTGCGGAGTCCTCCCCCCGCAGAGCAATAACCGCATCTCTAACCATATACGCCCCAATATGGCCATTTTTGCTTCTATTAAGGCACTTAAGCCTAGTGCCCTCCACAAAACCAATATCATTAAGCCTCCTAAGCATTTTGCCGCCAACCAAAATAGCTTTAATCTCGGCTTCCTCCCCCACGGGTAATTTGCTTAAGGCAGTATTCATACGCTCACTCCCTGTTTTTAATAATCAATAATGTAACGTGAGTTCGACGAAGTCGAATAAGCCGCTGTAGCAGCTTAAATTGCGAAGCAATTTTCACGTTTGTTCGACGAAATTGCGGTTTTTGCAGCTTCGTCGAACTCACATTAATGTAAGTTGGACGAAATTGTAAAAACTATAATTCCGAGACAAACCCATATACAAGCCCTTGATTAACGGTATATATTCCAAGGTATGATTATTTGCCTTTTATGTTACTCATTTTACCTCTCATTTCATAGTTGTCCTGTATTTTCTATAGGAATTATTTATTTTTTTCTTGTTTTACTAAAAAAAATAGCATATATTTATATGGAGAGTTAAAGGCTTAAGAGAGCCTGTCTTAAGCTGGAAAGGATATTAAGATGAAAATAAGGCGCTTATTAGTAATATTAATTACCTTATTAGTTTTGGTTCCTACTCTGCTGATTTCCACCTTTCTTGCCCTTAGGTATAATAACAAAGCACAGCTGCTCATAGAAAATGCCTCTCAGTATACTCCACAAGAGCTTGATACACTCGCCGTGAAGGAAGCACACTTATTGGCAGCACACTTCCTTGGATTAACCATCCTTTCTACTGCAATAATAATATTAGTATCCTTGTATGTAATTAAACGGCTAACAAAACCATTGACAGGAATGAAAAGCTCTATAGAAAAATTTTTGGAGGGTGACTACTCGAAGCGCTATTATAACAGCTCAAACAGCGAGCTGGGGGAGATTTCCAGAGGCTTTAACAAGCTTGTGGATAGACTAATAAGTCAAAAAGAAGAGCTTAGGCAGAGCATGGAGCAATACCGTATAGTCCTTTACAAATCCGGCGATGTAATTGTGGAATGGATTTTCGCTACAGATGTAATTGTGTACTCCTATCAGTGGTTTGAAAAATTCGGCTATGAGGGTGACAGTAGCTTTGGCTTCTGTGAAAACGAAGGTAAGCAGGGTACTTACTATGCAGATAATAATATACACCCTGATGACTCTATGCACTTTATAGCTTGGCTAAAAAATACCTTTCGCAGCACAGAGGATACCGAGGCAGAATTTAGAATACGCCGAGTAGACGGAAGCTACCTGTGGGTAAAGGCGAAATCCACACCTGCCTTTGATAACAAGGGAGAGGCGTTTAAAGCAATTATTTTACTAGAGGACATAGATTTTTCCAAACAAATGCTACTTAACTACATTTCCAAATCTCAACGAGATACTCTCACAGGTCTTTACAACAAAGGTACAACAGAAGCGCTTATTGACGAAGCGGCTTGCAGTGTAAATGAGGATGCACTTCACGCCCTATATATTATCGACATAGATAATTTTAAAGGAATAAATGATAACCTAGGTCATATGTTTGGCGATGCTGTACTAACTACAGTGGCCTCCAAGCTAAAGGGGCTTTTTAGGGCAACAGACGTTGTAGGGAGAATCGGGGGCGATGAATTTATTGTTTTCCTTAGAGACGTACCCAATGAGGAGCTTATTATTAAAAAGGCTACGGACATCTCCAACATTTTTAGGCAAACCATTGAGCGTGACGGCACCATTTACAAAATTTCCGGAAGCATAGGCATATCCATATTACCCTCCCACGGTAAAAGCTTTGCCGAGCTTTACAAAAAATCCGACATTGCCCTATACACTGCAAAAAAAATGGGTAAGGACTGCTTCGCCTTTTATTCTGAGGCTACAGAGGACAAAACATAAAATAAATCGGATATATAAGCTGTTGAAAAAATATTTCAACTTTTTTGTATATACCGATAATATATAATACGAAAGGAATAATTTACCATGAGCTTTCCAACAGATAGAAAATTAAGATTTGAAACATTGCAGCTTCACGCTGGGCATGAAAACGTAGACAACGATACTAAGTCCAGAGCAGTGCCCCTTTATCAGACTACCTCCTACGTTTTTGATGACAGCAGCCATGCAGAGGCGCTTTTTAATCTGTCCCAGTCGGGAAACATTTACACAAGAATCATGAATCCAACCACAGACGTTTTTGAGAAGCGTATTGCGGCACTTGAAGGAGGAGTTGGAGCTTTAGCGTTATCATCAGGTATGGCGGCAATTGTATGTGCAATCCAGAATATTGCAACCTGCGGCGACCATATTGTATCTGCCGCTACAATCTACGGGGGAACCTACAACCTGTTTCTGAACACCTTCAAGGAGATTGGCATTGAAACAACCTTTGTAGACCCAGACGACGTGGAAAACTTCCGAAAAGCCATCAAGCCAAACACAAAGGCTTTCTTTGTGGAGACACTGGGTAACCCAAACTGCAACTTAATAGATATTAAGGCGCTTGCACAAATCGCCAAGGAAAACCAAATCCCACTTGTTGTAGACAACACCTTCGCACCTCCATGTGTACTTCGTCCTTTTGAGCTTGGAGCAAACGTTGTTGTACACTCCGCTACAAAATTTATCGGCGGTCACGGCACTAGCATTGGCGGCGTTGTTGTGGACGGTGGAAATTTTGACTGGGGCTGCGGAAAATTCCCAGGCCTATCCGAGCCAAACCCAAGCTACCACGGAGTACGCTTTACAGAAGCCGCAGGAAACGCAGCTTACATTGTTAAGGCAAGAGTTACAATGCTTAGAGACTTCGGCGCTGCCTTAAGCCCCTTTAATGCATTTATGTTTCTTCAAGGGCTGGAAACACTCTCACTAAGGACAGAGCGTCATATTTCAAATACCCTCGCTCTTGTGGAGTTTTTAAGCAAGCACCCAGCTGTTGACGTGGTTAATCACCCATCATTACCTTCAAGCAAATATCACGGACTGTACAACGAACTGTTCCCCAATGGCGCAGGCTCTATTTTTACAATAGAGGTTAAGGGCGGAGAAAAGGAAGCCAAGGCATTTATTGACAAACTTCAAATTTTCTCAAACCTTGCCAACGTAGCTGACGCAAAATCCCTAGTTATCCACCCAGCCAGCACCACC
>CAYWBF010000024.1:0-14279 GCA_964456085.1 uncultured Eubacteriales bacterium | reverse complement strand
ATGACCAACATTACCTGCCCTTCCTGTAAGGGTAAAAGGCTTAAGCCAGAGGTTTTAGCCATAACCATAAATAATAAAAATATCTCTGACGTGTCGGCTTTTACTGTGGCTAAGCTTAAAGGCTTTTTTCAAGGGCTTACCCTAGACGAGACGCAGCTTTTTATTGCTGAGCAAATTTTAAAGGAAATAAATGCCAGAGCTGACTTCCTTATGGACGTTGGACTGGAGTATTTGACTCTTTCAAGAGCCGCCAGCACTCTGTCCGGCGGTGAAGCGCAAAGAATACGACTTGCTACCCAAATCGGCTCCGGTCTGGTAGGTGTAGTTTATATTTTGGACGAGCCTAGTATCGGTCTGCACCAAAGGGATAACGACAAGCTGCTAAAAACCCTTCGCCACCTAACGGATATAGGCAACACCCTAATTGTAGTGGAGCACGACAGCGACACTATGCTTCAATCGGATTTTATTGTGGATATAGGCCCTTATGCCGGTGCAAACGGCGGCAACGTAATATTTGCCGGAGCTGTTCAAGAGCTGCTTTTGCAGGATAATTCCGTAACAGCAGACTACCTAAGCGGACGGAAGAAAATAGAGACACCCCAAGAACGCCGTAAAATTAACGGAACGTATCTGGAGATTTTGGGTGCCACTGAAAATAATTTAAAGAATCTCAACGTGAAAATTCCCATTGGTGTTTTTACCTGTGTTACCGGAGTTTCCGGCTCAGGGAAAAGTACACTTGTTAACGAAATAGTTTACAAAAGACTGGCTAGAGACTTAAACAGAGCAAAAACCCGTCCCGGCAGCCACCAGGATATGAAGGGCATTGAAAACCTCGACAAAATAATAAACATCGACCAGTCACCCATTGGACGCACCCCTCGCTCTAACCCTGCCACCTACACAGGGCTATTCGACTTAATAAGGGACGTTTTTGCTATGACTTCTGAAGCTAAGGTCAGAGGCTATTTAAAAGGAAGGTTTAGCTTCAACGTCAAGGGCGGACGGTGCGAGGCGTGCTCCGGCGACGGCATTATTAAGATAGAAATGCACTTTTTGCCGGACGTTTATGTACCATGCCAGGTTTGCCACGGCAAGCGGTATAACAGGGAGACACTGGAGGTTAAATATAAAGGAAAGAGCATCGCCGATGTTTTGGATATGACCATTGAGGAGGCGCTTACCTTTTTTGAAAACCACCCACGGCTTAAGGAGAAAATCCAAACTCTTTATGATGTTGGGCTTTCTTATGTAAAGCTTGGGCAACCCTCAACCACTCTTTCAGGGGGCGAGGCACAAAGAGTTAAGCTTGCAACGGAGCTTTCCAGACGGAATACGGGCAAGACTGTGTACGTTTTGGACGAGCCTACTACCGGGCTTCACAGCTATGACGTTCATAAGCTGGTGGGCATTTTACAGAAGCTATGCGACGGCGGCAACACCGTTTTGGTTATTGAACATAACTTAGACGTTATTAAAACCGCCGACTATATAATCGACCTAGGCCCCGAAGGTGGCGACAAGGGAGGTCAAATCATTGCAACTGGCACTCCTGAGCAGGTTATAAAAAATAAAAAATCCTTCACCGGAGAATTTTTGGAAAAGGTGATTTAATGATTTTATCGGGTCTGGAAATACTAGAACGACTGGGAAAGGAAATAATTATCGAGCCTTTCGATAAAAAAGCTCTTAACCCAAACAGCTACAATCTTAAGCTACATGATCAGCTCCTCGTATACGAGGAGGACGTGCTGGACATGAAAAAGCTCAACCAAACCAAAACCGTCACCATTCCCAAGGAAGGTCTGGTAATTTTACCGGGGAAGCTTTACCTTGGCAGAACGGTAGAATATACAGAATCACATGACTGCGTACCCATGCTGGAGGGGCGCTCATCAATAGGTCGGCTGGGGCTGTATGTGCATGTTACTGCCGGCTTCGGCGATGTTGGATTTAAGGGTTATTGGACACTGGAGATTCACGCCGTTCAGCCTATAAAAATTTATCCAGGGGTAGAAATCTGCCAGATTTACTACCACTCCATTAAAGGGCTTTACGAAACCTATAACTCTGGAAAATATCAAAACAACAGGGGTATCCAGCCTAGTTTGCTCTATAAGGATTTTGAATAACGAGTTTAGGCAAAAAATTTGAGTTTTTGGGGAGCTACACTCCCCTAAGCCCCCTAGTGAAAGGACTGCGCCTTAATGTATAATCCAAATCTAATAGACGACTATATAAAGTCGAAAACCAACCTGCTTAAATATTTTAATGTTGACCAAGACTTTCATGTAAAGGTACTTACAGACCATAGCTGGCAAGTAAAGGAGGACGACGGTATTTTTTTCCTCACAACATGGAATGCTCAAAACCAGCGACAGGACGCAGTTATAGTAAAACATAATAATCAGCCGTTAATTTTTAGAAAAAAGGTTAATACTCTAATAGTAGCAATCGACTGTGTGAAGATTGCATACATTTTAAGCAACGAGCTTTGCGTAGAGTTAGAGTAATGAATTGCTCTAGGAAGGATTAAATTTAATGGAACGAAAATCATTCTTCTATAAAATTGTTAATTTCATTAGCACCTTTGTTCTAAAAAAACGCAGACCACTAGATGTTGAGGTTTATTCAAAGTTTAAGCTGTTTTTGGAGGAGCTTCCTCCCGAGGATGAGAATTATGAAGCTGTTTCTGCAACAGTAGAGCTTTGCGATGAAGCCATAAAAATCGCCCGTCAGCGCATAAACCTAATCGCCAAGGTGCAGTCCCTAGAGGAAAAAATGAAAGAGCTGGAAAGCATCAGCTCCCTTTCCGAGGAGGACGCCAAAAACTTAAAAAGCCTAATCGACAGATTTCTAGGGCTTACAAAAGAGCGTTCCACTCTAATCTACCAACTAACAGGCTTCGACAGCTCCCTTGGGAAAATGGAGAAGCTGGAGGTAGAGGCGCAGCTTGCCCTGCCCCAAATCCAAAACGCCGAAAAGCAGCGGAAGATACTAAAGCAAGACATTGGACATCTAGCCGGAGAAAAAGCCGAGCTTGAATACGAGCGGGATATTTTGCAGAACAGCTTGGACTTCATTAATAAATTCGCTGTGGCTATGATAGCTATATTCAGCCTTGTGTCTATGGTTCTTGTTTTTCTTTATATTTTCCAGAACACACAAATTTTTCTGCCTACCTCGATTCTTGTGCTGCTAATTATTTTTGTGGTGACACTGCTCTACCTATTCCGACGGAGAATGAACTTTGAGCTGGTGATGAACCTTAAAAAGCAAAAAAGAGCTGTTGAGCTGCTAAACAAAAAAAATGCCGTTTTGGCATATTATATAAACTTTTTAAACTTCGAGTACAAAAAGTATCAAATCAAAAGCTCCCAAGGGCTTATTAACAACCTTAAGGAGTATTCTCACTACAAGCACGTTTCCTCCAGAGTAGACAACGTAAGAAAGATTATGTACGAGACGGAAGCACAGCTTGAACGCTTTTTACGGACAAAGAAGATTTTAAACGTTAAATCGGACATTAACCAGTTTGCCCAGACAATAAACGTGGACGACAAAATTAACTACTACAGAGATTTAGAAAAGGACAAAAATGTTTTGGACAAAAATCTGGAGGAGCTGGACGTACGCCACGAAAAAATTTGGGACTCTCTAGTTATACTTGAAGAAAAGGACAGAACCCCCAACAAAATAATTAAAAGAATTATCCATTCATATATAGACGAGGTCAGCACCATGCTCACTACGCTGGAGCAGTCTGCTATAGAGGCCGAGGAAGAAGATCAGGAGCAAGAACTTAAGGAGGAGAAAAATGCTTAATAACCTTGAAAAAAACTACGAGCCAAATGCCGTAGAGGATAAAATCTACGCCAATTGGCTCGAAAAGAATTATTTTCATGCGGAAATCGATAAGACAAAGGAGCCTTTTACCATTGTAATACCGCCCCCAAACATTACGGGGCAGCTACATATGGGTCATGCTCTGGATAATACCGTACAGGATATTTTAATAAGGCATAAACGTATGGCTGGCTACAACGCTCTATGGATACCCGGCTGCGACCACGCCAGCATCTCCACAGAGCTTAAGATTGTAGAAAAAATGGCTGAGGAAGGCTTAACAAAGGATGATATAGGCCGTGAGGAGTTTTTAAAACGAGCTTGGGCTTGGAAGGACCTTTACGGCAACAGAATTTTGGAGCAGCTTAAAAAGCTTGGTTCCTCCTGCGACTGGCAGAGAGAGCGGTTCACCTTGGACGAGGGGCTTTCTGATGCAGTGCTGGAGGTTTTTGTGCGGCTTTACAACGAGGGGCTTATTTACAAAAAAGAAAAGCTCATTAACTGGTGCCCAAAATGTATGACCACCATATCCGACGCAGAGGTTTCACATGAGGATATGAACAGCTTTTTCTACCATTTAAAATACCCCATTAACGGAACAGATGAATTTCTGCCATTTGCTACCACCCGTCCGGAAACAATCTTAGGAGATACCGCCATAGCTGTTAACCCAAATGACGAGCGGTATAAAAAATATGTAGGTATGACTGTAACTGTACCTATAGTAGACAGGGTTATTCCTATAATCGCCGATGAGTATGTAGAAATGGACTTTGGCGTAGGTGTAGTAAAAATAACTCCGGCTCACGACCCTAACGACTTTGAGGTAGGGCTTCGCCATAATCTTCCTATAATTAATGTTTTAAACGACGATGCCACTGTAAATGAAAACGGCGGAAGCCTAAAGGGACTTTCCCGTGAGGAAGCTCGTGCAAAGGTTTTGGAGATTTTCACGAAGCTTGGCTTGTTTATAAAGAAGGAAGATTTGAAGCACGCCGTAGGAACACATGAACGCTGTGGCGTAGTAGTAGAACCTCTTATTAAGCTGCAATGGTTTGTAAAAATGGAACCACTCGCCGCTCCTGCAATTGCCGCCTACAAAAACAAAGAGCTTAACATTATTCCAGAGAGATTTGGAAAAATTTATTTGCACTGGTTGGAAAATATAAAGGACTGGTGTATTTCACGTCAGCTTTGGTGGGGACATAGAATACCTGCTTACACCTGTGAAGCCTGCGGACATATGGAGGTAGCAAAAAAAGCTCCTTCCACTTGTCAAAAATGCGGCAGTACAGCCATAGTACAGGACGAGGACAGCCTTGACACATGGTTCAGCTCGGCGCTGTGGCCTTTTTCTACCCTTGGCTGGCCAAACGAAACCGAGGACTTGGCTCACTTTTACCCAACCTCTGTTCTTGTAACCTCCTACGATATTATTTTCTTCTGGGTAGTAAGAATGGTATTCTCTGGCTTACATCATACAAACAAGCTGCCCTTTAAAGATGTATTTATTCACGGTCTTGTACGTGACGAAAAAGGCCGTAAAATGAGCAAATCCCTTGGAAACGGCGTTGACCCTCTTGAGGTTATTGACAAGTACGGCACAGACTCCCTAAGACTTATGCTCCTAACTGGCAACTCCCCCGGCAACGACATGCGCTTCAACCAAGACAAGGTAGAGGCAAGCAGAAACTTCCTTAATAAAATATGGAACTCTGCCCGTTTTATATTAATGCATATGGACGGAGAATATGATGAGTGTGCTCCGGAAAGCCTTACCTCTGCGGACAAATGGATTCTTTCCAAGGTAAACCGCCTTTCAAAGGAGGTTACTGAAAATATAGACGACTACGAGCTAGGCATAGCTGTTCAAAAAATATATGACTTCGTTTGGGACGAATACTGCGACTGGTATATTGAAATGGTGAAGCCAAGGCTTTATGAGAAGAACGGCGGCTTTGACGAAACAAGAGGTGCGGCACTGTATACCTTAAAGAAGGTGCTAATCACAGCACTTAAGCTCCTTCACCCATACACACCTTTCATTACAGAGGAAATTTTCCTAAAGCTTCAAACAAAGGAGCCTACCATTATGCTTTCAAGCTGGCCTACCTTTGATGGCGCATTGAACTTTCCAAAAGAGGAAAAGGAAATTGAAATTCTAAAGGAAGCCATCAAAAACGTAAGAAACACACGTGCACAAATGAACGTGCCACCTTCAAAAAAGGCGAAGCTTTTAGTTGTGCCCCAAGACGGAGAAATCAAGGCAGTATTTGAGCAGGGCACTACCTTCCTTCAAACCCTAGCCTCTGCCAGTGAAATTGACATAACAACAGAAGCACCTCAAAACCTAGAGGGCTTTGCCTCTGTGGTGACAAACGGCGCAACCTTATATATCCCCTTCGACCAGCTTATTGATTTTGAAAAGGAGCTTGTACGAAAGGAAGAGGAAAGAAAGCGTCTTATAGGCGAGGTGGAGCGTGTTGAGAAAAAGCTTGGCAACCAAGGTTTTGTTTCAAAAGCGCCAAAGGCTGTTATTGATGAGGAGCTTGAAAAAAGCCGCAAATACAAAAAAATGCTTGAAAGCGTGGAGCAAGAGATTGAAAAGCTAAAAAAGGGAAAAGCAGAATGAACATGCTAGAATATTTAGAAAGCTCTTACACAAAGGGAAGCAGACATGACAGAGAACGCTTTATAGCGGTTATGGCTGCTTTCCATAACCCTATAGACAAGGTAAAAACAATCCATGTCTCCGGCACAAACGGCAAAGGCTCCACCTGCGCCATGCTAACCAGCATATTAATAAGCGCCGGATACACCGTAGGCACCTTTACATCACCTCATCTGGAAAACTTCACGGAACGCATAAAAATTAATAACAAGGAAATTTCCGAGGAAGGCCTTGCACTTCAAGTGGAGAAAATCAAGGCCGAAACGGAAAGGCTATACGGCGAAAACGCTTCCCTTGGCTTCTTTGAGATTTTAGCCGGGGCAGCGTTTAATTTTTTTTATGAAAGCAAGGTAGACATCGCCATAATAGAAACAGGCATAGGCGGCGAGAAGGACTGTACAAATATTATTAAAGCCCCTCTTGTTTCCGTCATCACCAGTATAAGCCTTGACCACATGGAATATTTAGGCGGCACCGTTGTAGAAATTGCCAGAGAAAAGGCCGGCATCATAAAAAAAGATTGTGCCTTGGTGTTGTATTCCTTATTGAATTCGGACAGTGACTTGGTTTATAATGAAGTCCATGGAATGTTTCAACTGAAAAATTCTAAAAAAAATTCAAATATATTCTTTTATATCCAAGACTTTAATGTTACAATAAAACGGAAAGATTTATACAATACCGTTTTTTCTGTGAGCTGTAAGTATTTTGAATATGAGGATATTACCCTTAGTATGTTGGGTGATTATCAAATTTATAACTGCTGTAATATGCTTCTTGTAATTTCTGCTCTTAAGGCGGCTGGGTTTGATGTGCCTAATGCCGCTGTTTACGATGGGTTGCTAAAGGCTAGCTGGTCTGGGCGTATGGAGGTTTTTTCAAGAAACCCTTTTATTATGCTGGACGGCGCTCACAATGAAGATGCTATACTTAAGCTATGTAACGAGGTTGACTATTATTTTCGTCATAAGGATATAATTTTAATAATAGGTATGTTAAAGGGCAAAAACCTATCTACAGCCCTAAACAGTCTTATAAATAAAGCAAAGACCGTAATTTTTACACAGCCCGATGACAGACGAGCGGCAAATGCAGACTTGCTGCTTAAAGAATTTTCCCATAAGGAAAATACTGTGGTTTATAGGAGTTATCAAGACGCCATTCACTATGCATGCTCCCTGGTTGGGCAAAACCATGTGATTTTAATAGCCGGCTCACTTTATCTAGTTGGGAACTGTAGGAAATATTTAAGGAGGAATCACTTATGATTGACTTTAAAACAGAAATAGCAAAATACAAGCCTCTTCTGGTTTTAGAGGAAATGGAGAATGAAATGAAGCCTGATGAGGTTCGTGATGTAATGGATTTGTTGCAATATATTTCTAACAATATGGGGCAGAATAAATAAAGTTGGTTTGGGTGGAGGTTAGTATGAATTGTCCAAATTGTGAGTTCGATATAAAAAACAATAAAGTTTGCCCAAGCTGCGGAGTAGATGTTTACATCTATAAAAAGTCATGTAAAATTTCCGACGTATTTTTTAACAGAGCTATTAATCAAGCAAAAGCGCAAGACCTGTCCGGTGCCATTGAAAATCTTAACAAAAGCATTGAGTTTAACAAAAACAATATTGCCGCTAGAAACGTGCTGGGCTTAGTTTATTTTGAAATGGGTGCCTTAGCGGACGCTCTTAAGCAGTGGATTATAAGTGCTTCTATTATTAAAGATGACAACATCGCTTTGGAGTATTTGGAGAGAATGCAAAACTCCGATAAAGCCTATGAAAAATATAACAACGCAGTAATCCAATACAATCAGGCTGTTGCTCATTTAAAACAAAAAAGCGACGACATGGCGATTATCGCCCTAAAAAAAGCTTTGGAGCTTAACCCAAAGTTAATACCTGCCATGAATTTGCTTACCCTTTGCCACCTTATTAACAAGGAAAAGGACAAGGCGGAGCAAATGATTGAAAAGGTTTTGGCTATAGATATAAAAAATGAGATAGCCTTAAATTATTTTTATGAGCTTAACCCAAGAATGGTTCGCCCTACCTCGGAACTACCTGCCGTAAGAAAGGTAGCCGGCCCTCCTCAGCCTGTTATTCCTACTTCTACTGTAACACAACCGCTTCAGCCAACCTATAATAGAATAAATACACCTCCTCCAAAAAAAAGCTTTGGAAACAGCTTTCATTTTGCTGAAATACTAAGCTTTGTGTTTGGGGCGTTATGTGCTTTTGCTATATTTTATATTTTGGTGCTGCCTGGGAAAATTGAAGCAGGCGAAAAGGAAATCGAAACACTTAAGTCTACTATGACTAAAAACGAAAAGACCTATTCAGACGCTACTAAGGAGCTTCAAGACACAATAGACACCCTTAGGTCAGAAAATCTTTCCCTAACCTCTAACGTTGATAATCTTAATGCACAGGTAAAGGTTCAAGACCAGCTAAAAACAATCGAAAGGGTTGTTGCTGAGAAGAATAATAACAAATTTGAGGCTGCCGCCGATATTTTATCTACTATAGATATAGAAAGTCTGTCCGAAGCAAACAAGGAACAGGTAGAAAAGCTTAGAACAGAAATTATGCCAAAGGCTGCCAAAGCGCTGTACAATGAAGGTCTGCTCCTTTATAACCAAAAGCAGTACGACACCGCCAGAGACAAGTTTGAAAAAAGCTATAGACTTGCAGACTCTGCCGATACAGTTTATTATTTGGGCATGACCGAAAAGGCAACAAGCAATGTAGTCAAGGCAAAGCTTTACTTCCAAGAGATATTAGACAAATATCCGCAAAGTAACCAAGTAAACAACGCAAAGGCACGGCTTAGAGAGCTGCAATAGGGATTGTTCCAGTAATAAGTGTCTCTATACATTTTCAGAAACCCACTTGAACCCTGTGGATTCCTAAAAATGTGAGATACCAATTTTGACACAATCTCATAGCCCTTACGTTGAGTACCGACCGATGGCTATGATTTGTTAAAGGGGATAGAATTATGGAGGGCACTCATTTTGATGCCACAAGAATTTGTGCATACTTCTTGTGGGAATACACACAATTTGATTCTGCAATGTCCCACTGGTTTTGTGTGGAGGATATTGCCTGCTTCTTTGAAGAAAGAGGCATTTTTGACCTCGTAGCGCTAGATTATTACATCGACCGAAACAAGCATGATGTTGTTTACATTAATTTTATAAGAAACCTTGCCTACAGAATTTTTGTTTTTACCGGCAATAACGACAGCTTTAAAAACTGGATGATTGCCGAGCGGCTTGTAAATAATATGGAGTGGAACGAATCCATCACAGGCATAGCCAAAACCTTTAACTTAAGAAAAAGCCAGTCCGAGTTTGTACAGGGGCTTCGGCTTACAAAGGTTAAGGATTACTATACATCATTTATTAAATGACAAAGGGAGGATTTATTATGACTAAAAAATCAGTTTTTGGCCTAAGCCAAAACATTGCCGCCGCTATAGCATACGTTGGATTGTGCTTTACTGCTGTTATTTTGCTTATCTTTGAGCGTGAAAATAAATTTGTAAGATTTCACGCTATGCAATCCTTTATTTATTTTTTGACTTTTGGAGTGTTGACCTTTATAATTGATAAGCTTCCTATTGTTAATTGGTTTTTAGGCACAATAGAATTTGCCGGCCTACTAATTTATTTGTTTTTAGTTTTCATGGCCTTCACCGGAAAAACTTTTAAGATTCCCGTTATTGGCGATATTGTTTGGAATCAAGTTAATAAAGACTAAGTATAAAAAGGGAACTGCCTGTGTGGCAGCTCCCTTTTTTAGTTATTGGTTGTTATTTAACATGTTAGTTGTTTGGTTTGTGTATCCACCGTTAGCTGTTGTTGCGTTTGTTGTTCCGAAATTATTATTATAATTGTTGCTGCTGTTATAAGAAGGAGAAGTTGCGCCTAAACCTGCACCGGTTCTGCCTGTCATGCCGTAGCTATAATTTGTCATTCCATTATAGCCGTTGCCGGTGTTGGTATTATTGCTAAAGGATGCTAATCCGTTATTGTTGTTGTTAAAAGATGCAAAGCCATTGTTGTTCATGGCTGCCCCTAAGCCTGCTGTTGTGTTATTTGTGCCGTAAAAGCTGTTTGGATAGCTGCTGAAGTTACCATTACCTAAACCATAGGTGCCGTTGTTAATTCCTGTAGTGTTGTTGTTCATTCCGTAGCTGCCGAAGTTACCATAGGTACCGTAACTGCCGTAAGCGCCTGTATTACCTGTGTTGTCAAAGGTACTGCCTGTATAGAAGTTTGTGCTGTTTCCAGTGTTTCCTGTATTACCCATTGTATTGAAATCAGTTGTATTCATAGAAGGACTTGCTGCATTATAGGTTGTTGTGTTTGGAGTAATGTTGTTTGTACCAGTAGCTGTGTTATTTGTATTACGAGTGTTGTTTGTGTTTGCTGTTGTATTTGCTGTATTATTCATTCTTGTTTGGTTATTGTTTCTTGTATTTTGTACAGCTCCGGCGTTATTTGCTAAGCCTGCTGTATTTCTGCGTGTTGTGGTAGTTCTGCCAGCTTGAGCTGTGTTATTTTTTACTGTAGTTGTTCTTGGTGCTGCTGCTTTTGTTTTTGTGGTTTTTCTTGTTCCGGCAGTTCTATTAGTTGCGCCTACTGCTGTACCTGTTGTGCCTGCGCCTCTGTTATTAGTTACCGCTGTTTTGTTTGCTGTACCTGCTGCTGCGTTAGTTGCTAATCTTGTTCTTGGGCTTGTTGCTCTTGCAGTTGTGCCAGTTGTAGCTCTGCGTGTATTATTTGTCACTGTTGTGGCGTTATTAGTTATATTCCTGCCTGATATAGTGTTACTGGGAGCTGCGAAGTTATTCATTTGGGGTGCTGCTGGTGCTCCGTAATAATAGGCGCTGGGACCGTTATTGTTGTTAATACCTGTTGTGTAACCTGCTCCCATGCCGTTTCCGTAGTAGTTACCTGCTCCAAGGTTTGTTCCTGTACCGTAGTTTGTACCGTAAGTGGTTCCACTAATACCTCTGTTTGCTGAAGTAGTTAAGCCTGCTGCTGTTCCTCCGGTCATACCTGTGCCGTAGGTAGTAGTACCTCTAGTTGTAGTTCCTGTCATGCCCCTAGAAGCTGTGCCCATTGTTGAGCCTGTTCCTGTTGTTCCGGCTGTACCCATTGTAGTACTCCCGGTTGTACCTCTATTAACTGTTGTACCCCTGTTTGCTGTTGTGCCGTAAGTGCCTGCAGTAGTACCTCTGCCTGTGATCGTTCTACCTGCTCCAGTTGTTCCCCTTGTTGTTCCGGTAGTTGTGCCCCCGGTAGTTCTGCCAGCGCCTACAGCACTGGTGCTATAATTAGAAGGAGCACTATAGGTACCGTCAGTACCGCTGCCATAACCCATGCCTGCTCCGTCATTTCTTGTTGTTGAATATCTGTATGCACTGTTTGTTAGACGTTGGTTTTTATCTGATACGTTACCAGCCGAACAACCGGCGGATAAAACTGCTGCCGCCGCAACAGATGCTACTAGCACGCTTTTAGATTTTTTCATTCCATTATCCTCCCCAAGTTTAAACCCTTATAAAACTGAAAAAACAAGTTTCTTATTTCCTCGGTTTTGAAAGGGTGTTTATTTCATCTGCGTTACACGTTTGATTTGTAACACGATTATTATTGTGAGCCAAAACAATAATTAAATACTGTGATTAAGTTGGTATGTTAACATAAATTTGACACAAAAATTTAATATAAATGAAATATAAAAATTTAAGCTTTAATTGGACGCTTAAAAAAATCATCTTGTATAAGTATTTGAATAATCTATAGAAACATTCAAGATAATATATTATAATGAAAATAAAAAAGGAGGAATAATATGGAATTAAAACGAAGCTGTGGTATTCTGCTTCACCCAACAAGCCTGCCTTCAAAATACGGTATCGGTGACCTTGGCGAAAGCGCATATTCATTTATAGATTTTTTGCAAAAATCAAAGCAAGCTATATGGCAGGTTTTGCCTCTTGGCCCAACTAGCTTTGGTGATTCTCCATACCAGAGCTTTTCAACCTTTGCAGGAAATCCGCTGCTAATCAGCCCCGACCTTTTATTAAAGGAAGGTTATCTGAACGAAACCGACCTAGAAAACATTCCTTGCTTTGACGAGAACAAGGTGGAATATGGCAGAGTAATTACATATAAGTATGAATTATTCAAAAAGGCCTTTACCTCCTTCAAAAAAAATGCTACAACGGAGCAAAAAGCTAAATTTTCCGCTTTTTGCAAGGAAAACGAATATTGGCTGACAAACTATACTTTATTTATTTCCTTAAAAAATTACTTTATTAATGAAAGAAAAAATTTATTTGAGCCTTCGGAGCTTGCTTCCTTTAGAAAAGAGACAGCTGGGCTGTTGTCCGAGAACGAGGCAATGGATTATTTCTACGGAGCAGCATGGTGCAGCTGGCCAAAGCAGCTTGTGGCTAGAGAACAGGCGGCTATTGAGGAATACACTCAAAAGCTTATTGATGACATAGAGCTTAACAAATTTTTGCAATTTGAATTTTTTAACCAATGGAGCAGCGTAAAAGCCTATGCCAACGAGAGAGATATTGAAATAATCGGTGATATTCCCATATTTGTTGCCTACGATTCCTCAGACGTTTGGGCAGAGAAGGAGCAGTTTAAGCTTAACGAAAAGGGCTATCCAACTGTTGTAGCCGGAGTGCCGCCGGATTATTTCAGCGCCACCGGGCAGCTTTGGGGCAACCCTACCTATAACTGGTCTGTGCACAGAAAAAATGGCTACGGCTGGTGGATTAAGCGTATAGAAAAAGCCTTTCAGCTTGTGGATTACCTACGAATCGACCATTTCAGAGGGTTTGAGGCAAACTGGGCTGTACCCTTCGGCAACAAAACCGCCATTGAAGGCAAATGGCTTAAAGGCCCCGGTATTGAGCTTTTTAACGCCGTGGAAAAGAAGCTGGGCGAGGTGAAAATTATTGCAGAGGATTTAGGCGTAATCACCGAGCCGGTTAAGAAGCTAAGAAAAGACTGCGGCTTCCCTGGAATGAAAATCCTTCAGTTCGCCTTTGACAGCAATTGGAAAAACACTGACCTACCCCACAACTACACTGAAACAAATTCAATAGTATATTCAGGCACCCACGACAACGACACCTCTATTGGCTGGTATCACAACGCCCCCGAAGCGTCAAAGGACAAATATCGCCGCTACCTTAACGTATCCGGCGAAAACGCAGCTTGGGATTTAATCCGCCTTGCCTATTCCTCTGTGGCGGCATTTGCTATTGTGCCTGTGCAAGACTTGCTCCAGCAGGATTCCGACTACCGCATGAACGTGCCCGGAGTTGCCGTTGGAAATTGGCAGTATAGATTTAAGCTGGAGGAGCTTTCGGACAATATTGCAAACGGCTTAATTTATTTAGGGGAGATTTTTAACCGTGTAAAGGTTGAGAAGGACGAAGAGCAAGAGGAAGAAATAATTGTTGAGGCAGAAGAATTTTAGTTGAAGCAGAAAATGGAATAGCAAGTTCAATCAAATAAAAAATAGCTAAGGGGCTGTTGCAAAACCATAAAATGGTTGATCACAGCCCCTTATCGTCAAGTATTGAAATAGAAGCGAAAAATAGAGTTTGTTGCAGGGAAAAAAACAAAATTTTTGTTGAACTATGAAAATATGGGCATGACAAAAAAGCCAACCTATTTTTAAGCTATTTAAGAATTAGGCGGTTATTAGTTCGTGCAA
>CAYWBF010000023.1:0-14390 GCA_964456085.1 uncultured Eubacteriales bacterium | reverse complement strand
TAATGGTGACCGACAAATTTGGTGAAGAGATTTTTTGTATGAGCAATATGGAGGATACAGGCTGGGAAAGTATGCTGGAGGCTATGCAGCAGACTATGAAACAAAAGTACCCAAGCTTCGCCGGAGAATATACAGAAAATATTTATCCTCTCTCAAAAAACGGTACAAACTTCGGCTATGCAACACTTGGCTTTTACGGCCCATTTTACTATAACGAGGAGGATATTAGGTTTGTAGAGGTTTTGAACAGACTTTTTATTTATGCTGCATTTGTGTTTTTGTTTATTGCCATTGCAGTGGGATATGTTATGGCAAGTATTATTTCAAAGCCCATTAAGGCAGTCACCGCAAAGACACAGGAAATCGAAAAGGGGAATTTCTCAAGCAGAATTGCCTTTACCTCTCACACAAAAGAGATTGAGGTACTTATCGCAAGTGTTAACAACCTTGCCGCAACCTTGGAAGCACAGCAAAGCATAAAAAAGCGAATGGCAAACGACTACGCCCATGAATTTAGAACACCACTTGCTGCTATACAGTCAAATTTGGAAGGGATTATAGACGGTATTTTTGAGCCTACCTCTCAACGGCTTGAAAGTATAAGAATCGAAATTATTCGGCTGTCAAGAATGGTTTCGGAGATAGACAAAATAGTAGAGCTGGAGGGCGAGGAAATTTCTCTGGTGAAGGATAACTTCGATTTTTGTGATTTGCTAGAGCAATGCCTTGTAAATTTTGAATCCTCAATAAAGGAAAAAAATATAGCACTTAATACATGGATAAGCAGTTGTATTATTGAAGGAGACAAAGACAAGCTTAGCGGCGTGATTATAAACCTTTTGTCCAATGCAGTGAAATACACTAATGAGAACGGACAAATAGATATAACTGTTAAAGGAGAAGGGGAGCACCTAATTTTTTCTGTTGCTGACGACGGAGTGGGCATTGATGAAGGCTCACTTCCTCATATTTTCGAGCATTTGTACCGTACTGATATTTCAAGGGCACGGGATACCGGCGGTTCTGGCATAGGACTTTCTGTTGTCAAGGCAGTTGTTACTGCCCACGGGGGAATAATTAATGTAAGTAGCAAGTTAGGCGAGGGTAGCATCTTTACTGTGACCTTGCCTAAAGGTAGGTCAAAAGAGGATATACACTCATAATCCACCGCATAATAATAGTAATAGCTAAAAAATAAACCATTGGCAAAAATCCTTCTCGATTTTTCTATGGTTTATTTTTGTATTTTTCACTTCCGTTGTCTTTTAAAATTCCATAAGTAATATTTTTTGGAAGTAATATATATTTTTATACAGCTTTGTGATATAATTAAAAAAAGTCAGGCAAATTGGAGGTACAAATGTTGGACGGCAATAGCTTTTTAGAAAAAATTCACCTTTATGCTAAGCTAGATACTGATTTTTTAATGATTGACGCAATCTTTTCCGATGAAACAAGCAGCTTTATTAATCCAAACGAGCCTAAGCTTGGCGAAAGCGTTACTATTACCATTAGAGTAGGCAAGGACAACATAGATGCCGCCATGGTAAAAGTAGGTGACGACGACTACAGGCTTACAAAGACTGGCTGCGACAGCCTGTTTGACTATTTCAGCGTCACTTTGAAGGCGGAAAAAAAACTAAGCTATTATTTTGTAATTCTTAAAAACGGAAAATTATATTACTATAATAAAAGAGGGGTAGGCAGAGACGTTGACCAGCAGTACAATTTCTATGTAATCCCCGGCTACGAAGTACCTGCATGGTCTAAGGGTGCAGTTATGTATCAAATTTACGTTGACCGTTTTTGCAACGGGGATAAATCCAACGACGTACTTACCAACGAATACACCTATCTGGGCAAAGCGGCAAAAAGAATTGAAAACTGGGAGGAGCCATTGTCCACGGAGGATATTTGCAACTTCTACGGCGGTGACCTTAAGGGAGTAATGGATAAGCTGCCATATCTAAAAGAGCTTGGAATTGATGCCATTTACTTTAATCCCATTTTTGTCTCTCCAAGTAACCACAAGTACGATACCCAAGACTATGACTACATTGACCCTCACTATACTGTAATCCCCAATGACGGAGGGGAGCTTTTAAAATTTGAAAAATTTCGTAACCGCTACGCCACCAAGTATATGGAGCGTTCAACGGGAAAAGCTAATTTGGAGGCTAGTAACGAGTTTTTTGCAAAATTTGTTGAGGAAGCCCACAAATATGGAATAAAAATAATTTTAGACGGGGTTTTCAACCACTGTGGAGCCTTTCATCGCTGGCTCGACAAGGAAGGCTTCTATAATAGAAACGGCTATCCCGAAGGAGCATACAAATCTGAAGATAGTCCTTATAACACATATTTTAAATGGTATGACAAAAACTGGCCAAACAACGATTGCTACGATGGATGGTGGGGACATGATAATCACCCCAAGCTTAATTATGAGCAATCCCCAATGCTTTATGAGGAAGTTATGAAGGTTGCCCAAAAATGGGTATCCCCTCCTTACAATATTGACGGTTGGCGGCTTGATGTTGCGGCGGATTTAGGCAGCTCAAAGGAATATAACCACCAGTTTTGGAGAAGCTTTAGAGCCAATGTACGCACAGCAAACCCACAGGCGTTAATTTTAGCGGAGCACTACGGTGACCCTAAGGACTGGCTCCAAGGTGACCAGTGGGATACGGTTATGAATTATGATGCCTTTATGGAGCCTATCACATGGTTTTTAACAGGCATGGAAAAACACTCCGAGGGATATAAGCCGGAGCTTTTGTGTAATGCCATGGCTTTTGAAGGCGCTATGCGCTATCATATGTCAAAGTACTCTATCAGCTCTCTCCAATCCTCCATGAATGAGCTTTCCAACCATGACCACTCCAGATTTTTGACCAGAACAAACATGAAGGCCGGGCGACTTCATACAGTAGGAAGCAAGCCTGCTGACATGGGGATTAACAAAAATATTATGATGGAGGCTGTTACCTTCCAGATGACTTGGCCGGGCTGCCCTACCATATATTACGGAGACGAGGTTGGCTTAACCGGCTGGACAGACCCGGACAACAGACGTACCTTCCCATGGGGTAAGGAGGACATGACACTGCTTAATCTCCATAAGGAGCTTATAAAAATCCACAAATGCGATGCCATACGCTTAGGCTCTCTTATTTTCCTTCATTTTGAGCACGGAGTGATTTCCTACGGGCGTTTTTATAATAATGAAAAGCTAATTGTTATTTTGAACAACGAGTCAAAATCAAAAACGCTGTCTATCCCCGTATGGAGAATGAATATTTTAAGCGACAGCCAAATTATTAAGCTTATTTCAACAGGAGTCAACACGTTTTCCATGGGAAATGAAGCTTATGCAGTATCTGACGGCTTCATTACAATAAAAATGGGTGCCTTTAGCAGCGTTATACTAAAAGCACAATAAGGATAAGATGAATATGGATAATGAAAAATTATTAATTCTAAAAATGCTGGAGGAGGGGAAAATCTCTGCGGCAGAGGCCTCCAACCTGCTGGACTCCCTAAAGGGCGGGGATAAAGCCGCAAAAACTACTCCGCCACCAGAGCGATCCTACGAAAAAACCGGCGGAGAATCCACCTCAAGTAACGACCACGCAAAAACCTCTGACGCTGTCCAAAGCTTTTCACGGCTTACAAAGGAACTGGGCAAGAAGCTAAATACCATAGCAAAGGATATTGAGCCTACCCTGACAAAGGTGACGGAAAAAATTGTGGAGCAAACGATAATTGTAACGGATAAGTTATCAAAAACCTTATCAGACACGGAAGTACCAAGCAAGCCGGCTCCAAAGCCAGCAGCTTCACCTTCCTATCCAAAGGGTACTAATGAGAAAAGCTTTGAAACAAACCTTTCCGGCACAGGTAACGCCTTGGTTCTTTCCGGATATAACGGTGCGTTGTCAATTAACGGCTATAACGGAGATAAGCTTACTATTAAGGTTAGCTACAAGGCCAAGGTGCCAACCCCTCGCATAGAGCTTAACGCTATGGGCGGCAAATACGCACTAAGCTATGACGAGAGCAGCTTTGAAACCTTTTCCGTTAATGCCTTTATTCCCACAAAGGGTTTTCGCTCTATTTCTCTGCAAACTAATAACGCAGCAATCGAAGCCATAAACCTAGAGGCTGAAAAAATAGATATTTCAAATATTAACGGAACTACAGCACTGGAACAGCTTAACGCCCAAGCACTTACCATAGATTCCAGCAACGGCCCGTTGCGGCTTAAGCATATTTACGCCGCCAAGGCGAAGATTGAAAATACAAATGAAAAAATACACGGGGAAGCCATTGACGTAGAAAACCTTCAAATCACCGCATTTAACTCACAAATTGAAATATACCTTCCTTCTCTTACCAAGTTTACTCAGTATGATTTAGATATTTCCTCCTGCAACGCCCCCATAACCTTAAATGTTCCACAAGCACAAGAGTACAGCTACAACATAAAAGCAAGAACAACAATGGGCGGCGTAAAGGTTAATCTTCCAAACCTATTCTACACCTTTAACGAAAGAGCCTATGTAGAAGGAAAAACAAAAACCTTCCAAAGCGAGCGGAATATAAAGCTTAATGTGGAAACCTCAAATAACCAAGTTTCTGTAAATTAAGGTAAATACATTATTAGAATTGCTTAAGACATGCATAACCACTCCATTTTTACAAATACTATTGTAAACTTACTTTAAGGAGTGTGTAAAATGTCAAACCAAGATATTAAATGCAGCGTAACAACATGTAAGTACAATAACCATGAAAAGCATTGCTCTCTTCACGACATTATGGTAGGTTCCTCTGTTTCGGGGGAAGCTCATAGAAAAACAGAAACTGAATGTGCAAGCTTTGAGTCTGTACAATAATAAAGCAAAATTTAAAGGGGCTGAGCAATACGATTTTTATAATCGTAAGGCTACAGCCCCGTTTTCATTTAAAGCATTCTGTTAATTTCCTTCTTAAGCCGGCTGATTATTTTCTTTTCCAGACGAGAAATATAAGATTGAGAAATGCCAAGCATATCTGCAACCTCCTTCTGGGTTTTTTCCTCTAAATCATGGTTCAGGCCAAAGCGCAGCTCCACAATACGTTTTTCCCGTTTAGAAAGCTTTTCCAGCGCCTTTTTTAGCAGCTCCCTGTCTACCTCGTCCTCAATATTGCGGTGAATTACATCTACATCAGTACCCAAAATATCTGAAAGGAGAAGCTCATTTCCTTCCCAGTCAACATTTAGTGGCTCGTCAATGGAAATTTCCGTCTTGGTTTTGGTGTTTCGTCTAAGGTACATTAATATTTCGTTTTCTATACAACGGCTTGCGTAAGTTGCAAGCTTTATTTTTTTGTCTGTTTTAAATGTATTTATGGCCTTTATTAAACCGATAGTGCCTATGCTTATTAAATCCTCTACGTTAACTCCTGTATTTTCAAATTTTCTTGCGATATAAACCACAAGGCGAAGGTTTCGCTCAATGAGAATGGTTTTTACCTTAAGGTCGTCTTCGGTGCCCAACTTAAGAAGATACTCTGCTTCCTCCGCAGGGTTTAAGGGTGACGGCAAAACCTCGTTGCCGCCTATGTAAAAGCACGTATCTTCATCTTTCAGCATAAGCCGAAGAATTATTCCCTCTATGTAGTCATAAGCCTTTGTAAAAACACTTGTTAGCAAGCTAAAACCCCCTATTCATTTATTAATTCAGGATTTATAAGCCCTTGATAGGCGTTATCCTTGGATAGCTTAAAATTATAAAGTCCAATCACCACGTTGTGAGCGGTTATGGTGCTTTTTTCCCCGGTTATCTCCACCTTGTCCGGCCTAAAGCCCAGCAAAATACCATTTTGCTTCCCAAGGCTTTCAAAGGGCAGCATTCTTATGCGATGGGAAAAGCCTTCCTCGGCGGCTGTAGATATTTTTAAAATATCCAGAGCCTCGTCACTGTCTAATACCTCATAAAGCTGGCTGGAGAAAAACTCCTTTAATGCGGAAAGCTCTGTAATAATCACCGGGGCTTTGCTTAGCGGGTCTTGAAGGGAGTTTCCTGTGTCCACCAGGGCGTTAATTTCGCATTGGTTATCCTTTAAAAAAATTTTTATAGGGTAAAAGGTTTGCTTTTTTATTAAAACTCGCTTAAGCCAGCTGTTGCATTGCTTAAACAGAATATAAAAGCTGCATGAGGTGACTATGAGCATAGAAAAAGAAAAGCTTCTTATTGTGAAGCCAAGCATGTTTCCAAAAATATCAGCGGCGTTTGAATAATAAAAAAATGCCATACCCATACCGCCTACTGAGAATGCGGAAATATGGGCTATTATTAGGATACGAACAAATTCCTTTAGGTTGGCTGGCTGAAAGGTGACTGTTACCCCAAGCATAAGAATAAGGATTGCCGCAAAAATATTCATATATGTACGAAGTGGGAGCATAAAAATTAAAAGGCAATAGGTAAGGGCCATGATCCCAGCCCCTGCTATAAGCCTTAGAATATGTACTTGCCTTTTTATGAGCTTACTTACCACAAAAAAAATAATAAAGTCCATAAAAAAATTAACCAAAAAAACTACATCTGCATAAACCTCCATAAAACACCTTCTTAAAAGTACCAATTCTCAGAAGCATATTTTGATTATAAGAAAAGGGGTATGAATAATTTGTAATTTTGTTGGGGATAAATACCAAAAAAAGTGACATAAATTACTACTACCCCATTAAAGCATGTAAAGCTCCATAAAAGGTTTGACGCTAAATTTCTTTAATGATAATATGAACAAGAGTTAGAGGAAGTCTAACTCACGCTAAAATAAAAAAGGGTTAGCACATGCTGACCAGAATTGGAGGGAACGAATTGATTATTACAACAACACCAACAGTAGAAGGCCACAAAATTATTGAATACAAAGGTATAGTTTTTGGTGAGGTAATAGCAGGTGTTAACTTTGTTAAGGATTTTATGGCAGGTCTTAGTAACTTTTTTGGCGGACGTTCATCTACATATGAGGAGGAGCTTATAACTGCCAGACAAAGCGCCCTCAATGAAATGGAACAGCGTGCCGCCAGAATGGGCGCAAACGCCGTAGTTGGAGTAGACGTAGACTACGAGGTTTTAGGCACAGACAACGGAATGCTTATGGTAACCGTTTCAGGTACGGCAGTTGTTTGCTCTTAGTTTAATAATACTGTATATTTATTAGTAAGGCTTACCCATGGGTAAGCTTTTTTTGTTTATTTTTTTATGGAAGTAAGGACTCTTATAAATTGATGACAAAATTGTATTACTGTTTTGGTTTTGATTATGTACATTACTTACAAGAGATGGTATAATTTTTTGAGATAATCAAAAAATTATTTTTGGTATCAAATTACATATTTTAAGCGAATTTAAGGAGCAGAAACTATGGAAATGATTGGTGACAATCTTCTAAAGCTGTTGAAAAAGCTGGATAAAACCTTTACTACCATTACTGGGCAGTCCATATCCTTAATGACTAAAGATGGAGCATACGTTTTACCTCTTAACTATAAATTCTTCACAGATTTTTGCATCTATGTTGTAAAAAGCGAAAAAGGCTATGAAATGTGCTATAAATGCAATGAGGAATCTAGGCGCTTAAAAAAGAACGGAATAACCTTTGAAAAGTGTCATATGGGTTTGTCCATAATGCAAGCTCCAATATATATAGATGGGCAGATTTATTTTACTGTCACCTGCGGTCAAGTGCTTTTTGAGGAGGACAAGGAAATATTTTTTAACAACCTCAAGGAAAAGGCAGAGCAGATTGACCTTGACTATTGCCAGCTATTGAAAAAGGCTAAAAGTCTTAAGGTATTGTCAGAAGCTGAGGTACTTAGCCGAGGGCAGTTTCTTTTGCTGCTCACCGAGTACATATCTATTGCCGAAGCCGAGTTTACTGCCAGAAGAAAATACAGGGAGGAGGTTGAAGCTAACCTAACTCTTGAAAACAAGCTTAAAAACCTAGAGTTTAGGTTTTTGCAATCCCAAATAAGTCCTCATTTTTTGTTTAACACCCTAAGCCTTATCGCTCATATAGCAAAAAAGGAGCAAGCCGAGCAAACAACCGAGCTTATTTACGCCTTATCGGACTTACTACGCTGGGCGTTTAAAAGCAAGGAATCCATTTGCCCTATAAGCGACGAGATAAAATGCGTAACCAGCTATCTGGAAATTCAAAAAACTCGGCTGGGTGATGGCTTGTGCTATTCCATTGACATTGATAGGTCGGCGGAGAGTTGTCTCATTCCTGTGTTGTCAATTCAACCCTTTGTTGAAAATGTAATAATTCATGGCATGAAGGAGGTTCAAGGCTCGGTTTGTATAAGTATTTCCATAAAAAGGGAGAGGGATAGGATTTTTATGGATATAAAGGATACCGGCACAGGCATTGATTCACATACCCTTACCTCCATTCAAAATCATACCTGCTTGGGTAAGGGGATACAGAACGTTGAGGAACGGTTAAAGCTATATTTTGGCAAGGAATTATTTTTTGAGATTAACAGCCGTGCCAGTGAGGGCACTCATATACAAATAAACTGGCAGATTGCAGAGAACAAAGGTGGGTTAATCAATGATTAAGCTTCTAATTGTAGAGGACGAGCCAATAGAACGTAAGGAGCTTGTACAGCAGATTTCATCATTTATGGGTAACAGCAATGTTTTTGAGGCAAGCTCATGCAAGGAGGCTAAGGAGATTATTAGCCGTGAGATTCCCGATGTAATTTTGCTTGATATTATGCTAAAGGGAACCTCCGGCTTTGAGGTAGCGGAGTTTGTTAAAGAAAATTTTTCGGGCATAGAAATAATTATTGTCACTGCCTACAATGAATTTGATTTTGCCCATAAGGCGTTAAAGCTGGGAATTACAGAGTATCTTCTAAAGCCTGTGCGCCCCCAAACCTTAAAAGACAAAATATGTGAGCTGATTGGGAAAAAGCGCAATAAATCCGGGCTAGTGGCTTGGTCGTATTTGGAAAACGGATTGGCCAATGTGCTTAAGGATTCTTTGAGTGTTGACCCTAACGTACTAGGGTATTCCATTTTGCCGGAAGCCTTGACGGCACACTGCTATGATGAGCTTCTTCCTAAGCTGGAGCAGATTTTAACAGACGGAAGCTGGTTTGAGCTGGACAAAAGACGGCTAATATTTTTTTTCAGAATACGCTCACGGATTGATTTTAATAGCTTCTTTGCTCCCTTCTCTGCAATATGCCAGCAGTTTGGATTTTACTTAGGTGTATCCCAGAGGACGGAAAGCTATTGCCAAATCGAAGAAGCCTACAGAAATGCCAAGGAAGCCTTTAACAGCTCAATATTTTTTCCCGATAGGCATATTATTGCATGGAGCGACTGTCTGGCAGCCCAAAAGGAGCCTAGTGCTTATCCCTATACCCTAGAGGCGGTTGTACTTGAAGCACTGGATACCTGTAACAAAAATCTATGCTGTAGATTAATAAATGAGCTTATGGAACGGTTTTTCTCAGACTGCGGTATGCGCTACAGCGTTTTTGAGATGTGGACAAGGCAGTTTCTGCAGGCTGTTGCACACCACATTGAAAAAAAAGGTAGGCTTACGGTAAAACCTCCCACGTTTATAAATACTAAAATTTTGCCCTCCAAAATTACAGATGAAATAATTGGGTGGATAGAGAATATAATAGAAGAAAGTCAAAAATACATAAGTCACCCTATAGTATTTAAGGTGATTAAAAAAATCCATGAAGACTACAATAAAAATCTCACCCTGAAATCCATTGCCGATAGTCTGTACGTAAATCATATTTATTTAAGCAGGCTGTTTACAGCGGAAACGGGAGTTTCCTTTAAGGAGTATTTAATTTCCGTAAGAATGGAGAAAGCCAAAGCACTCCTTAGCGATGAAACCAAATCCATAGCGGAGGTTGCTAATTTGACAGGCTACAGTACCCCGAATTATTTTAGCGATGCCTTTAAAAGCTTTACTGGCTATAGCCCGAAGGAGTTTAGAAGAAAGTAAGTATGACCAAGCTTGCAAGAAAAATATGTTGTATATATTGAATTAAAATATTACATAATCCAGTCTTGTTTTGTTTAAAAAGTTTATATTTCTAAGAAAATGTAAAAAAAGCATTAACAAATTTATCTGCAAGCATGTTATTCTTTATATATGACTATGTTTTCAGAGGTGAACTATTATAGACAAAAGCATACTTTTACAGGTAATCAAAAAGGAAATTGAAAAGACAACTGGCTGTACAGACCCAGGTTCTGTTTGCCTTGCTGTTTCCCGTGCAGCTGGTGCTCTTGAGGGAGAAATTGACAAGGTTGTCGTTACAGTCAGTCCAAGTGTATATAAAAACGGTGTGAATGTAGGGATTCCAGGTACGGGGCAGAGCGGCTTAAGATTAGCCGCAGCGTTGGGGATTTTTGTAGAAAGCGAAAGCAAGGGTCTAAGTCTCCTTGACTGCGTTACTCCACAAAGCCTTAAAATGGCCAATCAGTACATTAAGGAAAATCGGGTTTTTGTTCAATATCAAGACGGCGTTGATCCTTTATATGTAAAAGCCCAGGTTTTTCGAGGTGAGGAAACGGCTTCGGCTATAATAATTAACGACTATTCAAACGTTGTGGAGGTTTCGGTTAATCAAAAAATTATTTATTCCTCCGACGCTATGTCAGCTGATGAAACAAAAAACGCCCTAAAGGACGTTAATGTTAAGGAAATTATTGAAATTATTGAGGCAATGGAGCTTGATGAGCTAAGCTTTCTTTTGGATTATGCCAAAATTAATAAGGAGGCTGTTGAGGTAGGCCTAAATAACCCCTCCATTAATTTGGGGAGAAATATCCAAAACCACACAGGCGAGTTACAAACCCCATATTCAGTTATTCATAAGGCACAGGCAGCAACGGCTGCGGCAGGAGAATCCCGTATGTCGGGTCTTTCTGTACCAATAATGGCTATATCAGGCAGCGGAAACCATGGAATAACCAGCTTCTTAGGTGTACTGTCCGTTGCAGAGGCGTTAGACGTACCGCCCTTGAAAACTGCACGTGCCCTTGCAATCAGCTCTGCAATTACTATTTACATAAAAAGCTTTATTAGGCGTGTTACAGCCTTTTGCGGCTGTGCGGTATCGGCTTCTACAGGAGTTGCCGCCGCTACAGTTTATTTACTCGGTGGTACCTACGAGCAGTCAGTTTTGGCAATGCAGTCTGTTGTGGGAACACTAGGGGGTATTTTTTGCGACGGGGCAAAAATGTCCTGCGCCTATAAGCTAAGCACAGCCGCTTCTATGGCTGTACAGTTCGCCTACCTAGCGTTGGAAAACTGCGGAATCCCAAACAAGATGGGGATTGTTGGCAATACAATAGAAGAAACCTTTTATAATTTAGGGATTTTAAACAATCCGGGAATGGTAGAGACAGACAAGGTAATCATAAAAATTATAGAAAATACTCTGGCGTGTTCGTCTTAAACAAGTAAATGTAGAACTTAATGAGACTAATTGTAAGGCATAGATTTATTTTATGCTTTGCCAATTAATATAATTTAACAAAAATTATTAAGGAGGTATTTTAATGAAAAAGAACACTATTTTAAGTACGGCCGCTCTTTTAATTAGCTCAATGATGCTGCTGACAAGCTGTTCGTCGTCAACTCCGAATACACAAGCCCCTGCTGCACCGGCAGCTTCCGCCGCTCCGGCTGCATCAGCTGCTCCAGCTGCTTCTGCTGCCGCTACAGGAGAAAAGGTTACTATTAACTACTGGCAGTACGTTTATGAATCCAAGGTTCAGCTTATGGATGAGCTGATTGCTGACTTCCAAGCCAAGAATCCAAACATTAACGTTGTACAGACAACCTTCCCTTATGACTCCTACGAGCAGAAGATTGCTATAGCTATGTCTTCCTCTGATAAGCCAGACATTATAAACGTTTATTATGGCTGGGTTCCAAAGTATGTAAAATCTCAAACCCTTCAACCGCTTCCAGAATCTGCCTTTCCAATCGACCAGGTAGAAAAGGACTTCGCACCTATGATTCAAGTAAACAAGATTGATGGAAAGTATTATACAATTCCTACTGCTGTGCGTACCCTTGGATTACTTTACAACAAGGACCTTTTAAAGGAAAACGGACTTGACCCAGAAAAACCACCACAGACAGTACAAGAACTTGTAGAGATGGCTAAAAAATGTACTGTTTATAAAGACGGTATATATGAAATTGAAGGCATGACCTTCCAGCCTACAGGTCAGCTTCATACATGGTTTAGACCAGTATTGCTTACACAGTTCGGGCAGCCGCCAACCTCCGACGACAAAAGGAAGATTTTATGGAACGCTTCCCAAGCCGGATATGATGCTTTTGAGTTTATGACCGGCTTATCAGCTAAGGAACACCTTGGCGAGCCAGCGTTCATGACTGATGATGTTACAGCCTTTACTCAAGGCAAGGCTGCTTTCTCTATTGACGGTTCTTTCAGACTAGGTACAATTGCAGCTAAATCTCCTGACCTTAACTATGGTGTTGCTGAGCTTCCAACTTATAACGGCGTAAAAACAACCTTCGGCTCCTTCTGGACAAATGGAATCTTAGCCGGCGTATCCGGTGCTAAGCTTGATGCCTCTGCAGAATTCTTAAAATATCTTACAACCGAAGAGGTAATGAAAACTTGGACACAAAAAATCGGCGAAATCGGCGCAAGAAATTCTATTGCCACTGACGCTGACCTTCTACAAAACGAGAAGCTTGCTCCGTTTATTACACAGCTTCCTAATGCTGTTTCTTACTTCTATGTTGATGAGGCAGCTGACAGAAAGGCTATCGTTGATGCTATTGACAGAGTATTAAAAGAAAACGTTGATCCTAAGGTAGCTTTGGACGAAGCAGTTGAAACTGCTCAAAAACTTTTGGACGAATACTGGAAATAATCCTAGGGGAGGGGTACCGACATGAAGCTTACTTTAAAAAGAAAGCAAGCAATTTGGGCCTATGCATTTATAATATTGCCCCTTATATTCTTTATTCTAGTACGAATTTTCCCAGTACTGTTTTCATTTAATATCAGCCTGTATCAGTGGGACGTTTTGTCCGCTAACAAAACGTTTATACTTTTTGACAACTACAAAGACCTTTTATCTAACAAAATATTTTTTAGGGCGCTTAAAAACACGCTATACTACGTTATATTTGCTGTGCCTATAGGCCTCTCCCTTGGATTGTCCATAGCCCTTTTGCTTAATAAAATCACAAAAGGCCTGGGGTTCTTCCGTATGATATTTTTTATACCTTACGTTACCTCCTCCGTCGCTATATCCTGGGTTTGGAAATGGATATTTATGAAGCAGGGTGGGGTGTTTAACTCGGTAATTAGGTTTTTTGGTATGCCTAATCAGCCATTGATTGAAAGCACACAGCAGGCTATTTTTGTAATAATCGCCCTTGTTGTATGGACGAATATCGGCTTTTACTCAATTATTTTCTTGGCTGGGCTAAAGCAGATACCTAAGATTTATTACGAGGCTTCATCTATAGATGGCGCAAACAAGCTTACACAGTTTATTCACATAACCATTCCTCTTTTAAACCCTACCTTGGTTTATCTTTCGGTTATGTCGGTTATCTCAACCCTACAGGTTTTCACCCAAATAAGAAATATTTTGCCGGAAGGCGGCCCTGTAAACTCTACAATGAGTATGGTTTTATATATTTACATAACCGCCTTCAAAAACTATAAAATGGGTGCGGCTACGGCCATGACAGTTGTTTTGTTCTTAATTATACTGTCAATATCCCTTTTCCAAATGAAGGTTCTAAACAAACGAGTAGACTACTAAAAGGAGGGAAAATAATTGAAGCAGAACAATTTTGCTGTGTACATAATTCTTATTATCGGCGGATTTTTGATGATTTTCCCCTTTTTATGGATGCTTAGCACTTCCTTTAAAACGGGCAAGGATCTTTACTCGCTATCCCTAATACCAAACCCACCGGTACTTATAAATTATATTACCGTGCTTAAAAAGGATTTTCCCAATTGGTTTAAAAACAGCTTAACCGTTACAGTGTTTACTACAATGTCGGTACTGCTTTTTGACTCTCTTACGGGATATACCTTCGCGAAGCTGGATTTTCCGGGTAAGAAAATTTGGTTTATTTTGATTTTGTCAACACTTATGATTCCTACGGAAATGCTTGTTATTCCTTGGTATCTCATTGTTTACGGCAACAACTGGCAAAATACTCATTGGTCTATAATGTTTCCAGGACTTATGACTGCCTTTGGAGTGTTCCTTATGAAGCAGTTTTATGAGGGCATACCATCAGACTTGTTGGAAGCCGGGCGTATTGACGGCCTTAAC
>CAYWBF010000022.1:0-14596 GCA_964456085.1 uncultured Eubacteriales bacterium | reverse complement strand
AATTGTAGTCCTGTTGATTTAACCCTAAGAAAATCCACCTCGTCATTTGATAAAGATACCATATTATCTTCTCTCGGCGAATTCCTTCCCTCGAATAATGTTGAAAATAGTGCTTATGATATATTTTCTAAAGACAATAATGGGACCTTGAATAATCTAATTAAAGTAAGGATAGAAAATTTTTTGTCTTGCTATAAAAAAAGGCTGGATATTAATGAGGTAAGCCCAAGTATAAAAAGCCTAATTGGCTTAGGAAATGGACTAACCCCCTGTGCTGATGATTTTTTGCTTGGAATATTTTCTGTGTTAACATATATAGGCGATGGCAGAAAAAATACCTTTGCTGAAATTATCTCAAGAAACCTACATGCGACTACCTTTGTAAGCAGTGAAATGTTAAGGAATGGTATAAATGGGTTATTTAACGAAGCAATTATCGATTTGTATAAAGATATAGCAAGAAACTCTTTGACTACAGAAAGCTTACGTGTATTTCTAAGCTATGGTCACTCCTCTGGGCATGATACATTATTTGGGATATATAAAGGGTTTGAGTATTGCCTATAGCATTTCTATTCTATTTCAACAAACAATGATGCAAAAACAAAAAATGGACTGTGCAAACGAAATTTGTTTGCTACAGTCCATTTTTTTATTTATGCCGCACTACTTCAAATCTTTCCAATGAATAATTGGAATCTTGAGGAATCCCTGCTTTTTGAAGGGCGATTTCTATTTGCTGCTTCACTGTTGCCACGCCATCCAGATTAGGCAGCAGCAATCCACGTTTGTTTCCCTTGCTCACAATTACGCCGTATCTTTCCACGTCAAGCATAGACGAATCCGAAATAGGCTCGGGAGATGCCAGCACATCAACGCTATAAACAAGACTGTCCAATTCCTCTGGCGTAACAGGCTCAAACCTAGGGTCGCCCACTCCTGCGCTTACGGCGTTCTTAATTATTTCCCAGGCAAGATTGGACTGGGTTGGGGATATTGTACCTATACAACCCCTAAGTCTGCCATCTTTTTTTAAGGACACAAACGCCCCTGCTTGCCTTTGAATTAACTCATTAGGCAATCCGTTAGGGATTTCCACTTCCTTTCGAGTTTTCACATAGGTTTCAAGAGATAGCCTTGCCAGCTTTACATACTCATCTTCGTTTTCAGTAGCTTCCCGAAGCTTTTGTTGCTGGTTTGCATTGTACTTATCCAAAAAATCTCTCTCCGGGTCACTTCCTGTGACTTGAAAGGAAGCAACAGCATAGCCAACTCCAAAAGTTCCCTCATAAGAATAAAGCTTTGGTGTAACAGCTTTTCTGTCAAGCGCCCCTGCCATAATAATGAAGGAACGCAACCCACATTCACCGGCAAGGTCACAAAAATCCTCCGAAAATTCCATAAAGCTTAAAAAGTCCCCAGAAGCCATGGCTTCTGTAACCTGCTTATCAAAAACAGGGCCTTCCTCTGCAAATTCATAGGGCCCTTCGTCCTTAAGCTTATGGGACAAGTCGCCGCTGGCTACAATGACAGCTTTTCTGTTAAGTCCCTCAAGGACGGCTTGGAGGCACATTCCAAAGCTGTAGTGCTCCCTATAGGTTAGCCCTGAAATGCCTATCCTAACTATTTTAAATCCGCTTAAGTATTTATTTATAAAATATAAAGGAACAACTGTGCCATGGTCTAAGCTTTTATCTCTTTCCCCCAAGGTTCCGGCAGAAATACCAAGCTCCTGCGCCCTATAGGAAAGCTCTGAGGTCAGCTCATAGTCATACTCTACCCTAAGGCTAACCTCATCAGCACCAAACCTGCTTAAGTCGCCCTTAGCTTCCTTGCCAGGAGATATGTGTATATAATCTCTGTACATTACCGAGTGGGGAGAAATAATAACAACGGTGTCGGGAGCTATACTGCCGATTTCCTTGGCCACCGCCTCATAAGCCTCTAAGGTTTTTAAAACCTCCCCCTCTTTCCCTCTGCCTACCTCCTTTACAATAACAGGTGGGTGAGGAAGAATATAACCACTAACTATTCCCATAACATGCTCCTTTAAATATCAATTTATCCTGTAATCAATACTGGGTTCTTAAGCTTCATAACCCTAATTTCATGGTCATAAGCCGCTTGGCGTATAGTCTCCTTCAGCTTTAAAATCTCGTACTTATACTTTTCAACCTCAAGGGAGGTCACCTTTCCAAGCTCAAGCTGCTTCGTCTTAATTTCAAGCAGCTTCTCCATTTCTTTAAGATCCTTTTCGTAGGTTCCGTAGGTTATTTCAGATGTTTTTATATCGTTGTAGAAGGTGGTAATTTTTTCGGTAATTGATGCTCCTGTGTCGCTTATAGCACGTCCGGCTTGATTAACACGAATTTCCAGAGTCTCCTTGCTTTCGCTGGAGGTGGAAGCAGAATATTTGCTAAGCTTGTATTCTGCCATTTTGTAGTCGTCCAGCCTATTTTTCATTTCGTTGCTTGCACTGGAAGCAACACTCACATAGTTTGTAAGGCTTGTGCTGCCTATTGGGGAATAGGTTAGGTTAAGCTCAAGGGTATATTTGTTTGTAAGAGAGCGAGCCATTAATTGATTTAAGGAGATGTAAGCCTTGTCTATAGCCGCAAGCTTAAGCTCTCTGTCGGCAAGCTTTTTGCTGTAGGCGTTTTTCTGCGAGGCATAGTCTGCGTCGCTAAGCAGCCCAAGTGTATATTTTACATACAAAATATCCATATCCTTCTTAGCAAGCTCCAAGGACTTGTCATAAAGCTCCAATTCCTTTTCTGCACGAATTATTGACGAAAAGTATTCAATAATGGACATTTCCATTTTTTCCTTCTTAAGTTTCTCGTCATTGGTAAGGCTTGCGGCCTTTAGCTCCGTTCTGAACAACGCCTCGGCGCTGGATAGATACTGCTGAACGGTGTAGGAGGTTGCAAGACCCTCTTTTGCGTCCTTTCCGCTTTCGTCGTTCATGTCCATATCCTCTTTAAGGCGGGTAAGCTCGGAGCTGTTTGCCATAGCCGAGGCCAGAGCATCCTTTACCGTCAGCTTTTGCTTTGACTTAGATGATGTGGTTGTTGCAAATACCGTTGAGCTTAGTGCTACGGTTAATATAGTTATTGCTACTATCAGTTTCTTCATTATAATATCTCCCTTCCTTTAAAAATTATTTTTGAGTCAGCATATGCTACTTACATTCAGATAAAGTTTTGGGGGAGCTACACTCCCCCAATCCCCCTAGTAAACTCAACAATAATTTCCGTACCCTTCCCAATGTCGCTTTGTATCCATATTTTTGCTTTATGTCTATTAGCTATATGGTCGGCTATGGAAAGTCCAAGGCCTGTGCCGGGGATTTTTTTGCTTCTGGATTTATCCACACGGTAAAAACGCTCAAAAACCCTCTCAGCGTCCTCGGTGCTCATGCCTATACCAAAATCCTTCACTGACAGGAAGCTTTTTCCTCCCTCGCCATATATTTTCAGCAAAATCTGGCTGCTTGGCTCGGAGTACTTTATGGCGTTGTCCATAAAAATCCAAATCATTTGCTTAATCAAGTCTAAATCCCCAAGGATAATCTCCTCGGAATCCTTCTGAACAATTACTCTCTGCTCCACAGCCCGAAGTCCAGCTTCCTTAAGAATCTCCTCACACAATAAGCCCAAATTTATAGGTGATATGGTAAGCTGAACAGAATTATCATTTCTTGCAAGAAACAGCAGTTTCTTAACAAGACTGGCCATATGCTCTGCCTCTGCCTTAATAGAGTCTATGGACTCCTGCAAAACGTTAACGTCCTTTTTTCCCCATCTGTCAACAAGATTGGCATAGCCTTGTATTACAGCAATAGGTGTTTTTAGCTCATGGGAAGCGTCCTCCACAAACTGCGTTTGCTTTTCAAAGGACTGCTGGAGCCTGCCAATCATATCGTTAAAGGTAACAGCCAGACGCTTTATTTCATCATCTGTCTCCGGCACGCTTATCCTCCGGGTCAAATCCTCTATAGATATACGCTCCGCAGCGTTTGTCAGCTCAATAATGGGCTTAAGCATTTTTTTGCTTATATACTTTCCTATTATAAAGGCTACGATAATCGCCCCAAGGTTAAAAAGAACAAAGGCTGTTCTGTAGGTAGCAGAAATCTTAAGCTCCTTTTCGTCCGAGCGGAACACATGAACCAAATATGTCTGACCTTTGTGCTCCACTATTTTCTCTGTGAACAGCGCTCGAAAGCCTTTGTTCGAGGTGCTTTTTATTTGCTCCGTCCATATTTGAATGGAAGCAAGGCTGTTCATCATTTCGTTGGGAGGGTCGGGCATTTTTATTTGAATGACTGTTCCCCCCTCCCTTGGAGGCTCATATTTGGAGGTGGAGCTAATCTGGCTGCCCTTTGTCACATTAATAACCCTTATAATTACGTCCCTGTTTGGAGAAAGCCCTTCTAAAGCCTCCTGGGTTACTGCTGAGTCGGAAACAATGTATTTTGAAACGGCTGTGGCTGTCTCCTCCAGCTCAATCTTTGCGTTTTTCAAAAAAAGATAGCTGGCGTTAAGCATTACGAATATCGTAAAAACGACAAAGCTTAAGGAAAACAGCCCACCGTACATTAGTGTAATTTTATTAGCTATGCTAATATTGTGCACATATTTTTTTACCCATTGAACAAGCTTAGACAATTTCCTCATCGTCCTTTACATAATAACCTACGCCTCTTGTTGTATATATAAGCTTTTCGTTAAACTTATCATCTATTTTCGTTCTTAGGTACCTTATATAAACGTCCACTACGTTTGTTTCCCCAAAATAATCGTAGCCCCAAACAGAATTTAAGATTTGCTCTCTGGTGAGCACAATATTTTTGTTAGAGATAAGATAAATCAAAAGCTCATATTCTGTTTTTGTCAGGTCAATCTCTACGTCGCCGTATTTTACCTCCCGGCGGCTTAGGTTAACCCTTAGGTTTTTAACGGAAAGAGTGTTTTTGTCCTCCTCGTTTTCGCTGCGGCTGTTTCTGAAGGCTACTCTCATTCGTGCAAGAAGCTCCTCTATAGCAAATGGTTTTGTAATATAATCATCTGCCCCCGAGTCTAAACCTGTTACCTTATCCATAACGTCGCTTTTCGCCGTAAGCATAATAACGGGAGTGTTGGAGCTTTTTCTAATATGGCGAACTACCTCCAGTCCGTTAAGCCCCGGAAGCATAAGGTCAAGGAGCACTATATCAAAGTCCTCATACTGAAAAAGCTCTATACCCTTTCTGCCGTCATGGGCAATAGCTACCTCGTAGCCCTCATACTGAAGCTCCAGCTCAATAAACCTGGCAAGCTTTACCTCGTCCTCAACTATTAATACTCTCTTTTTTTCCTGGCTCATTATTTGCTCCTATTCATACCTCAAAGCCTCAATTGGGTCAAGCTTTGCAGCCTTGCTTGCAGGGTAAACACCAAACACTATACCTATTAATGTAGAAATAGATATGGCAATCAAAATGGCTTGCATAGAAACCACCGGCGTAATCTGTGCAAACTTACCTATAAGCTTTCCCCCACCAATGCCAAGCAGCAATCCTAAAACACCGCCGATACCTGTTAAAATTATTGCCTCAATAAGAAATTGAATACGAATATCTCCATTACTTGCCCCAATGGACTTTCTTATGCCTATTTCCTTTGTACGCTCCGTTACGGTTACAAGCATTATATTCATAACACCTATGCCACCTACCAATAGTGATATACCGGCAACGGCGCTTATAAATGCTGTTACCATAGAGGTTGTGGTGTTAATCTGGTCCATAAACTGCATCATATTTTGAACGTAATATTTGTCGGTGGTGTTGTGGGCGGTATCCAATGCTTTGGTGATTTCCTCGGCAAGGGTAGCTGCGTTGTTTGGGTCAACTCCAATAATGGAGATTTGGGATAGCCAAGAATAGCCATGTATACGCATTGCTGTGGTAACAGGCATTACCATGGAGTCGGGGAAGTCGTTCCCGAACATAGAGGCAAACTGAGCGTTTTTATTTTTGGTTATACCAATAATTGTGTATTTGTTTGTGCCTCGCCAGTTTTTTATGGACACCTTCTCGCCTATAGCGGCGCCTGGGTCAATAGCTCCGAAAAGCTTCTCCACAGTAGAATCCTCAATAACCACTACCTTGCTGGCGATTTCTACGTCGTTGTCGTTTATATACCGTCCGTAAAGCAGTTCCGGGCTTTCAATATTTCTGTACTGCGCCGTTACCCCAGTGATGTTAACTTGCTTTGTTTCCTTTGGGTTAAGCAGCTTGTAGTCTGCATTTGTATTGTATATAGGGGAAATATATTTTACCCCTTCCAAGGTGCTAAGCAGCTCCACGTCTTTCATATTCAAAAAGTCGCTTTGCTCTACTCTGCCGCCACCCCGAAAGCTGTTCATTACAGTAAGCTTGCCTATACCCATTTGGGCAAACTGCTCCTCCAGCACTCGCTTACTGCCCTCGCCAATGGAGGTGATAGTAATGACGGAGCCTATACCGATTATTATACCAAGCATTGTAAGGGTAGACCTAAGCTTGTTGGCAAACACATTTCGTAGGGCGGAGCCTATGCTTTCAAAAATATTCAAGCTTCCTCACCTCCAGCTACCAATTCATCTCTAATAATTTCGCCGTCCTTGAAGGTTACTATTCTTTTTGTGTGTCTAGCAACGTCGTTTTCGTGAGTAACCATTATAATAGTTGCGCCTTCTCTGTTAAGGCTCTTAAATATTTCTATAATTTCCTCTGTGGAGTGCGAGTCAAGATTCCCCGTAGGCTCATCAGCCAATATTATAGAAGGGTTATTAACAAGTGCCCGTGCGATAGCTACTCTTTGCTTTTGACCGCCTGACAGCTCGTTTGGCTTATGCTTCATTCTGTCGGAAAGACCTACTCTCTCCAGAGCCTCCACAGCCCTTTTGCGTCGCTGCTTCTTCCCAGCGCCGCAATAAATCATGGGCAGCTCTACATTTTCAAGGGCAGAAAGCTTTGGCAGCAGATTAAAGGACTGAAATACAAAGCCGATTTTTTTGTTCCGTATTTCTGCCAGCTTGTTGTCCTTTGTTTTAGCAATGTCTAAATCGTCCAAAAAATAATCCCCTGAGGTCATTTTATCCAGACATCCTAAAATATTCATCATAGTGGATTTTCCGGAGCCGGAGGCACCCATAATGGAGGTGAATTCCCCCTTTAGTATATCAAAGGAGACATTTTTTAGTGCTTCTACGGATATACTCCCTTGCTGATAAATCTTTCCCAGGTTTTCTATTCTAATAATTGGGCTGCTACCTTCCACCGCTGCCACCGCCTACTCTTACTCTTGTAACGTTACCACCGCCGGTACCCACTCTTACAGTGCCGGGAGCACCGCCGGGCATCTTGCCGCCGCCTTCTCCTCCCTGAAAGCCTTCGCCTGGTGTCATAAATGGCATACCGTCATGCATTGTTTCGTTAGGAGAGGTTATGACCTTATCGCCCTCGTTAATTCCTGATGTTACTTCTACGTTAGATGAGCCGTACATGCCTAACTGTACTGTTTTCTTTCTTAATGCGCCTTCCTCAACTACAAAGACATAATTCTCCTTAGTTTCGTAATCCTTTAAAACTGCCGCAATAGGAATGTTAATACAATCCTGCTTGTCAACAGCCATTACCTCGCAGTCAAAGCTAAAGCCAGGCTTTATTTTGTCGTCTACGTTTTCAACGGAGATTTCCACCTGTACTACAGTGTCAGTGCCGTTGCCTGTGTTAATGGACTGGGCAAAGTCATCTATTTTTATAATTTTTCCATCATAAACCTTGTTTGGCATACCATCTGTGGTCATAGTAACACGCTGCCCCAAGGCAAGCTTAGGCACGTCATACTCGCTAATGTCAGCCTTAACAATAAGCTTGCTAAAATCCGCAACCTTAATAATTATGGAGTCGTCGTTAACCTTTGTGCCACGCTCCACCTTAACCTCGGTTACTGTACCGTCAAGAGGGCTTACGGCGTTATCCATTACCTTACTAAGCTTTTCTCTAAGGGTATCAAGGTTAAATTGGGTAAGGGATAGCTGATTTTGCTGCTGCTTATATTTTATTTGGTCGGCTTCGTTCTTTAATACCTCTTTTGAGGTGGTAAGCTTATCTTTAGCCGATTCAAGATTTGATTTGCTTATTTTCAAATTGTTTTCAGCACTCTTTATGTTCATTTCGTTTTGTTCTATTTGCCTTTGTAAATCCTCCAATGCTGTTTTTTCAGATTTTAAGGCGTCCTCGGTTTTTGTTACCTCTTCCTTTGTAATAGCTCCTGCTTCATAAAGCTGAGTATTAATTTTTAAATTCTTCTCTGCTTTTTCTATATCGGCCTTCTTCTGCTCAATTTTGCTTTCTGTAGATGCTAAATTTGCTTTCGAGTCATAAATAGACTTCTCCGCATCAAAAACGGATTTTTCAGCCGACTCAATTCCTGTCTGTAGCTGCTTTTCTTCCGACTCGGAGATTGGAATGGTCATAGTTTTAAGGGTAAGGGACTGATTCTCATAGGAAATTTCCGCTTCCCTAATTTTTGTAAGCAATTCGTCCTTACTGTTTTCTGCATCATATATAACAAGTACCTGCCCAGCCTTAACGCTGTCACCTACAGCTACCTTAACTTCCTTTACCTTAGCCTCCCCATCGGCGTAAATTGACTGCTCATCTTCAAGCTTAACTGTACCCGTAGCAGTGATAATGTCCTTAACACTGCCTTTAGAAACAATCTCTATAGTCATAGGACTTTGCCCTGCGGAAAAAGCCGCCATAGCGTCAGGATTGTTCTTGGGCATAAACCTATTGTACGCAAAATACCCCCCTACCCCAACTACTAAAACTAAGCCAATGATAATTATTGGCTTTTTTATTTTCTTCATTATAATATCTCTCCCTTTATAAATGTGTATAAAACATGAATAAATAATATTGAACGAATCTTAAAGCAAAATTAGCTTGGAATTAAAATTGCATTAAAAAGCAGAGCTTTTATGAGTTTTGTGCTATGTAATTAATGGTAAAGGACTTAAAAAAGGTGAAGCACGGGGGTGATTAAATATTATAATTCAATCACCCCTTTCGCTTCACCTAGGTATATATTCTTAATTTTACAATTCTGTTTTTTTCTACTTCTTCAATAATGAACTTTAACCCCTCTGTGGAAACCTCCTCGCCGGGCTTGGGTATATGACCCAGCACTCCTACAACAAAGCCACCAATGGATTCATAGTCCTCGGATTCTATATCCGTTTCTAGCATTTCGTTTACGTCGGAGATTTTTGCTCCGCCTTCAACTATATATTCGTGTTCCCTAACCTCTTCTATTTCCTTTTCCTCGTCATCGTATTCGTCAGATATTTCTCCTACAATCTCCTCAACCAAGTCCTCCAACGTTACAAGCCCGGCTGTTCCGCCGTATTCGTCCAAGATTATGGTCATAGCTATACCCTCGTTACGCATTAGGTTAAAAAGCTCTCTTGTAGGCTTTGATTCATAGGTGAAAAATGGGTTACGCATATGCACCTTAATATCAAACTCATTCGGCTCAAGGAAGGCAAAGTCCTTTAGATGCAGTATGCCTACTATTCTATCAAGACTTTCTTTATAAACAGGAACTCTGGAAAAACGCTCCTCCTTAAAAAGAGCAGCCGCTTCCTCATAAGTAGCTTCATCGCTTAAAGCAAAAATATCTGTACGAGGTGTCATAATGTCTCTGGAATGAAAATCACCAAAATCAAAAACATTGTGAATTACACGTTTTTCAAATACCTCTAAAACCCCCTCCTCCTCGCTTACGTTAACGATTGTTTTAAACTCTGCCTCAGTTATGAGAGGGGTACTTTTATTAGGGTCGCCCCCGAAAAGAGAAATCATTCCGCTGGTAACATACCCCAATAGAGCAGCAGCAGGTGTAAATACAAGCACTACCAGCTTTATAGGCTCGGCAAGGAAAAGAGAAAATTTTTCACTATACTGGTTTGCCAATGTCTTTGGGGTCACTTCCCCAAAAACCAAAATTGCAAAGGTCAATAAAAAGGTAGCAGCGCCAATAGCAAAGGCGTTGTTACCGGAAAGCTTTATTGCAAGTCCAGTCGTCACAACGGAAGCACCAACGTTAACTAGGTTGTTACCGATTAAAATTGAGGTAAGAAGCCTTTTTGGGTTTTCAGTAATTTTTTCTATAGCATCTGCGCCTTTAACCCCCTCACTTACCATATGCTTTAAGCGAATTTTGCTTAAAGAGGTGAGAGCCGTTTCGGCCGAGGAAAAAAACGCCGACAAAATTAACAAAAACACCAAAGCAATAAACTGAGGCAAACTACCATCGCTATCCAAAAAAAACCACACTCCAATTATTTTTTTATATACGTTTTCGTAAAACGTACATTTTATTAATAATTTTAGCATGGTTCAAAAGGTTTTGCAATATTCATTTATATTTAGAATTTTGATTGGTTGTCAAGTTTATGCAAATTTATGCAGATAAATCTATGACCTACCTGGCGCAATGGTGTTAATCATATCCTCCTTAAGCTTCCACAGGCGGTATGAAAGGTCAACCGGCAGAGTATGGGGGTTAATAAGACGTTTATGCTCGTCCCAAAAGGAATTAAGCTCTCCTTGGCAATACTCCTTAATTTCTGCAATAGTTGGTGTTTGATACACGCACTCACCTTTTATAAAAATAGGCACCAGCAATTCTCTTGTGTAGAATTGTCCTGCTTTAAGTGTCATTCGCTTCCAAACGGCAAGGGGGTCAAAAATTGTATTGTCCTCATTTTCGTTTATTTTCTCGTCATCAAGGGTAATCAAGTCAGCCTTTACCTTTCCGCTTTCCTTGTCATAAAAACGTACGATTTTCTTTACTCCTGGGTTTGTTATTTTTTCTGGGTTATCAGAAAGCTTAATCTTTGGCACAAGGTTGCCTGTGCTGTCTGTTTGAGCGCAAAGCTTGTACACGCCGCCGAAGGCTGGGCAGTCGTAGGAGGTAATTAGGTTTGTTCCTACCCCCCATACGTTTACCTTTGCTCCTTGAAGCTTTAGGTCTTTAATAAGGTTTTCGTCCAAGTCGCTGGAGGCTACTATAATAGCGTCCTCAAAACCGTTTTCGTCTAGCATTTTTCTTGACTTCTTTGAGATATATGCAATATCTCCGCTGTCCAGACGAATACCGTAGCCCTTATTTAGCTTGCCCTCCTCCTTTAGCTCCTTAAATACCTTTATGGCGTTAGGCACACCGGAATTAAGGGTGTCGTAGGTATCCACCAGCAGTATAAGATTATTAGGGAAATTTTTTGCGTAAGCACGGAAGGCTGACAGCTCATCGTCAAAGCTCATTACCCAGCTATGGGCATGGGTTCCCCTTACTGGCAAGTCGAACATTTTTCCGGCAAGGACATTACTTGTGGCTGCCGCACCACCAATTATTGCAGCTCTTGCACCAAAAACCCCAGCATCAGGAGCCTGTGCCCTTCTTAACCCAAACTCCAGAACAGCATCACCCCCGGCGGCAAATACTACTCTCGCCGCCTTTGTAGCAATTAAGCTTTGGTGATTAATAATATTGAGAAGTGCTGTTTCCAAAAGCTGTGCTTCTATAATATTAGCTGTCACCCTAAGCATAGGCTCGTTTGGAAAAACCACAGTACCCTCGGGTACGGCGTAAATATCCCCTATAAAACGAAAGTCCTTCAAATACTCACAAAACTCATCAGAAAAGCCTCCGCAGCTTTTCAAATAGTCTATATCCTCACGACTAAAACGTATTTCCTTTATATATTCAATAGCCTGCTCCAACCCTGCCGCAATAGAGAAACCGTTGCCGCAGGGATTTTTTCTATAATATAAATCAAAAACCACAGTGGCATTTCTAAGCTCACTGTTAAAAAACCCCTGCATCATTGTAAATTCATAAAAATCGGTAAGCAGCGTTAGATTATCATATTGCATAATAAAACTCCCTTTTTTGTTTAAATATTTAAGGGCTAGTATATCACAAAAAGTTTTAGGTGGAAAAGAATATTTATATTTTAGAATATAGTTTGTACTACATTGCAATAAATTATTTGCATAAAAAAGGGACTGCAGCAAAACGATATTAAAATCGTAAAGCTACAGTCCCTTTTTGGGGATATTAGAATATTTACAACAAAATCTTCTTTAAAAAGCTCCTTGCCCTATCCGTCTGAGGGTTTGAAAAAAATTCATTTGGAGTATTCTGCTCCAAAATCTTCCCCTCGTCCATGAATAAAATCCTGCTGCCTACCTCTTTGGCAAATCCCATTTCGTGGGTAACAACAATCATAGTCATGCCGTCACGGGCAAGCTGCTTCATAACCTCCAAAACCTCCTCAACCATTTCAGGGTCAAGGGCGGAGGTTGGCTCGTCAAAGAGCATAATTTCGGGTTTAAGTGCGAGTGCCCTAGCTATAGCTACCCTTTGCTTTTGGCCGCCGGATAACTTGTTTGGGTATACGTCCTTTTTATCCAAAACCCCTACTCTGTCCAAAAGCTGCTCAGAAAGCTTTGTAGCTTCCTCTATGGACATAAGCTTGTGAGTGGTGGGAGCAAGTGTTAGGTTTTGCATAACGGTAAGATGGGGAAAAAGGTTAAACTGCTGAAACACCATACCCATTTTCCGCCTTACAATATCTACGTTGCAATTTTTGTGGTTAATAAGCTCTCCGTCTACATAAATCTCCCCGGAGGAAGGCATTTCCATTAAGTTTACACAGCGGAGCAGTGTACTTTTGCCGGAGCCTGAGGGGCCGATAATTACGACCTTCTCCCCCTGCTCAACGTGCTCGTTTATATCCTTAAGCACGTGCAGCTTACCGAAGCTTTTGTTAAGCCCTTTAATGGTTATCACTTTGACGCAGCCTCCTTTCCATTATGCCTAAGCCAGTAGAAAGCAGCTTTATAAGGGTAAAGTAAATAACAGCTATAACAAACAATGGGAAAAACGCCTCAAAGGTACGGCTAATAATAAAGTCTGCCGCTTTAGTCAAGTCAATAAGGGCGATGTAGCCAACAATTGCCGTTTCCTTAATAAGCACAATAAACTCGTTGCCCAAAGCCGGCAAAATATTCTTTACGGCTTGTGGGATTATAATAAGGCGCATTGTCTGGCTGTATGTAAGGCCAAGAGAACGTCCGGACTCCATCTGCCCCTTGTCAACGGCAAGCACCCCTGCACGGAAAATCTCCGATACATATGCACCGCTGTTTATGCCAAAGGCAATTATTGCTACGGCAATCTTTGGTACTCCAGCGCTGGCAAAAACCACATAGTATAAAATCAAAAGCTGAACAACGGCTGGGGTTCCCCTAATAACGTCTATGTAAGCAAAGGCTAAGCCTTTAAAAACAGCCATCACCTTGTTTTGAACAGGCTTAAACCTGTTCTCGGGAGTAAGCCTTATAAGCGCCGTCAAAAGCCCGATAAAAGTACCAAGTAGTATGGCAACAAATGAAATTTCAACAGTAACCTTAAGTCCGTCTAAAAAGAGCTTATATCTATCGGCATGAATAAGGGTTTTGTAAAAGTTTTCATAAACGTTATTAAACATAGCCACCCTGCCTATTCGTTAATATATGTTTTAACAAGCTGGTCGTACGTACCGTTTTCTTTAATTTTCTTTAAAGTGCCGTTAACAGCGTTCAATGTATCGGCGTCACCCTTCTTTACGGCGATAGCGTATTCTTCCTGAGCAAGAGGCTCCTGTACAATTACAAGGTCTGGATTAAGCTTTACAAACTCTGCCGCTGGGTTGGAATCTAATACAACAGCGTCGCACTTGCCGTTTTTAAGCTCCATAATTGCGTCAACGTTCTTCTTAAAGCGAAGCACTTCAATGTTTGCATATTCATCTGTACAAATAAAGTCGCTGGTAGTGCCCTCTTGAACCCCTACCTTTTTGCCTACAAGGTCATTGCCAGTTTTGATTGTATCGTTGTCCTTCTTTACTACAATATTAATAGTAGCTACATAATAAGTATCTGAAAAGTCAACCTGTGCCTTACGTTCCTCTGTAACACTCATACCAGCGGCAATCATGTTGATTTGGCCTGTCTGTAGAGCAACAATAAGGGATTTGAACTCCATATTCTCAATTTGCAATTCTCTGCCTGCGGTATTGCTTATTTCCTTAGAAAAGGCAATGTCAAAGCCGTCAATCTCGCCCTTGTCATTAACATACTCAAAGGGAGGAAACTCTGCGTTTGTTCCTACGATAAGCTTTGAGGATGGAGCTGCTGGCGCTGCACTTGGTGCTACCTCTGGCTGAGTGGATGCTACGGGAGCAGCCGGTGCTGCTGCACTTGGACTTGGAGCTGCTGGTGGCGCAGCCGGTGCTGCGGCACAGCCTGCTATAGTTGCTGTTAATGCGAATGCTAAGGTGGCAGCTAAGAAGTTCTTAATAATTTTTCTTTGCATAATTATTCACTCCAATGTAATTTTATAAGCCATTATATAGTATAGCTACATTGTTGTAAATACTTTTTTGATAAAATCTTCATTTATTTTTATTAATTCTTCTATCCATTCCTTTGCAGGGCCGCCCTCTATGCTTC
>CAYWBF010000021.1:0-14869 GCA_964456085.1 uncultured Eubacteriales bacterium | reverse complement strand
TTTTCTTGTTTTGATGATGCTTTGTGTTACTGTTTTACTTGAAATTAACTATAGTTTCTGCCTTGAAGCAAGCTAAGGTTGATGAGGACGGCTATCTTCTATATCGTTTAACTGAACATTTCCATACCCTTCTTAAAGATATTTACGAAAAACATAAGGCAAACAAAAAAAGCCCTGCAGAACAGGACTTTTCAAATGGAGAAAATATTGTAGATATAGTTGAGAATGGTATTAATGCTATGCTTGCAAATAAAGATGACATGTTGTCTGGTAAGGTTATGCTCATTGCAACGCAGTTGGGAATTAATGTTTCAAAGCTTAGTAAATTTCAGCTTGGGGTGCTTGTAAATCTTGTTAAGTCATCAGAGAGTGGTAAAAAGAATAAGCGACGTAAGTAGCGGTAAGGGGGTATGTGTTAAGCTGCCAAGGTGTCTTGTAATCCACTTTTTCAAAGTGTATTACCCACTATGACACTTTCAGCGGTGCTGCAAAGTGCCGTGGGCTCTCCGAGGGGTAAGCAATTCCTTTTTGAGTTGCCTATGGCATGTATAGTACAAATCATTTTGTACGCAAATTAAATAGTCAAAATAGAAAATGGAGTTGATACAAAAGTGATTGATTCTTTAGGTGGATTATTAGAATTTTTATTTAATGCGTCTAATATAAAAAATCTTGGCAACAATCAAATCAGGAAAGAATTAACATATTTAAGGGCCGAGTATTTTTGTCCCAAATGTGGGGACGTAAGAAAATGTATTTGTGAATGCTTGATGGATAACAATAGATATGAATGTGATAAAATTAATGGCGTGACAACTCCTATCCCTTGGTTACTTAAAGTAGTCTGTTCGCAATGCGATAGCAAATCTTTACTGCTTATATACGAAGGTGCAAATGGTACTGAACTAGCTGTATTACATGATACATACGGAGGCTGCATGACGCCGAATACACCACCTGAAATAAAATATTACATTGACCAAGCATATCGTGCAAGAATGGTTGGAGCTACAAGTGCTGCAGCTACTATGTACCGTTCGGCTTTAGAAATGCTACTATATAAAGAAGGATTTACAGATGGAATGCTTAAAAAAAAGATAGATAATCTTGTAAGTAAAAAAAATGATGGTACTGCTCCGTGGTGGGCAGATAAATTAAATGAAGAATTTTTAGTAGCTATTAAAGATATTGGAAACGGTTCTACTCATCCTAACGGCGGTGATATAGGTAAACAGCTTCAAATTGATAATGAAATACTCCAAACAATAGATATTATTTTTGAGGAACTTTTAAATCTAATTTATGAACAGCCATTACGAAGTATTCGCAACTTAAGTAGATTGAAAAATGTAGCATCTGATTTGTCTTAATACGTAAAATATACCAACCTGTTTAATGTATATAATACATTAATTACTACAAAACAAAAACCTATTGGAGTTTTTCCACCAATAGGTTTTTTTGCCTGCAATCCCATATAGCTTTGTTAAAACCACAATACCACCAATTCAAGACCTTCGGGTTATGAGTGTAGAAATTTATTTTATGCAACCTCTCGTAATACACAGCAAACCCTCATATTATGCTGTTTTTGATGTTTAGCTTTGAGGTAATATACTCTAATATTTTATGGTTTTTTATAATAATAATGACCAAATAATGACCAAATAAAATTATGGAAACCATTTAAATATTAATCTAGCTCTCAATTTCGACTAGATTAAACTATAGGTCACATAGTTATCCCTATAGTTCGTTGTTTAACACTGAATTGGCTTACATATAACATAATTAATTCTTAAATTGCTTATATAAATGTAATTTACTATAGTATTTAATGATTTCTTCGTCCGAAATAGTTTCATTAGAGTTTTCATATGGTTTTAAATCATGCCTAGCACATAGCCAAGGAGCTTCCTTATGAGATAGTTCCTCTAATTCATCAGCATTATATTTAGAATAGTAATTAATTATTTTATTTGAAAAGTTATATATTTCTTCACTGATAAACAGAACTCCTTCAAATTTAGGAATATTATACCAACCATAAACTTTATACTTATTATAAATTTCAGGGCAAACAGGCCCATGAACCCATGCCTCAAAATTCACGTCAGAAACTTTTTTATTATATACAGTTAAATACCAAGCATATAAATAATAGCATAATTTTTGAAGTTTTTTGTTAGAACAATGATCAAAGCTTAAAACTAAATTAGCTAACGTTATATAATTAAGCATCGAAGATCACCTTTTCTTACAATTATTTTTTTATTTCAACTTTAACTCTAAAATTTGAATACTTAATTCCATCAATAATATTAGTAGTTTCAGGATTAGAGCTAATTTCCAAAGTTGCTTCATGCAAATCACATATTTTCTTTGCTATAAACAATCCAAATCCAGAACCATCTTGACTAATTCTTTTGGCAGCTTCTGAACGAAATCCTCTTAACACAATTTCGTCTATTTCACCATTTATTAGTTGTGGGCCTATAGAGTTTATTTCCAGAACACTTCTAAAAACATCATCTTCTACATTAATATGAATAGTTTCTCCATTTGGTGCGTATTTTATAGCATTGTCCAAAAATAGAAAAGGTAAAATTTCAATACTATCAAAAGCTATCATATCACCACAATTTTTTGTACCGCATAGGTTGACCTTTAATTTTTTGTTTGTTGCATTAATCCTTACATCAAGACATCTTCTCGTTTTATCGCAAATTTTAAACAGATTGTAACGGGATTTAGGACAACTTTCTAAACTATTTTCATTATAAATATATTTATATGTGTCTAATTTCAAACTTATGTAAGAGCTAAAAGCATTTATGGTAAGAGCCTTATCTTCAAACCCTTTGCATTTTGTTTTAGTTTTAGCTTGGTCATATAACAGCTGCCCTGTTTGATAAATTTGTGCGTTAAAACGCCTTATATCATGACACATTTCATCTACAAACTCTGAATGCATTTCAAATTTTATCTTTTTCTCATATAATTTCCTGTATGATTCAATAAAGCTTTGAAGCTGCTCAATATTTAAAATATAATTATTATCTTCTGCAATTAATTTTGCATTTGCTTTTTTTCTGTCAAATTTTGAATAAATTCTAAGGCCTGTAAATAGTACTACCTGTGTGTCAATTTTCAACCTGTATGAATTAAATCCAAAAGGGCACACAGAAATATTATTGCCTACCTCAAATAAATTTCTATAATAAATTTCACACTTGCTATTTTTAGACTTACACATTTGTTTACAAAACCTAGGAGCTGAAATACTTAGCCCGTCAATTATTTCAAACTCACTAGGTATAAACATTGGCAAAAAGTGAATATCGTCCATAAGCACACCACTATTTCACAATAATATTTAATAATTTAACTATATTGTAAGTTATTGTTAATACTTTAGATGAATTGTTGAATATTTTCATTAATTGCACATTAAGAGTATCAAACCTTGCACTCTTCAAACTATCATAATAAAGTTTTTTTATTTCGTTTATTTCATCAGCGGGCATATTGTTTGCTAATTTTTGATAAAGCTTATCCCAATGATAGTCACATGAAAAATATTCGTCAATGTGCCTGTCCAATTTTTCAGTCCATTTTTTAATGTCGCTATCTTTTTGAATAAAGTCATCAATTAGTTTTATATCTTCTGCAATATTCGAAACATTGCTTCCTGAATAACATATAACTTTTTTTTCAGGATATAATTTCTTTATTTCCAACGCAGCTGCAAAACCTTGTCTAGAGTCTTCAGAACTTTTCCATACCCCTACTATATCTAATATTACTATATCAAATGGCTCTACTTCAATAATGTAAGAAATGTCTTTTTTATAAAAAATTCTATACCCACGGTTACTCAATAACTGAACAATAGGATAATTTTCATCATCAACAAATAATATTTTAATTCTATTCCTTCTTTCAGTAGGGTCAACATCTTGAATAATGTTAAACACTTTTTCATAAGTTGTATCACTACTTTTAAAGAACCTTCTTAAAAGCTTTATCACACTATCCCATCCTATATTTCATAAGCTTAAACAAAACATTTTTAGGAATGCTTATATAAGACTTATAAAACTATTTTATATATTATACTATATTTCACAAATAAAAACTATCATAATTTTATTTAGTGTAGAATTTTAAGCTATGAAAGCTCGCATGTTATAAATCTAAACCTCATACCAATCGTCCCATTTTCCATCAAGTTCATTTTTAATCATATCAAAAACGTACTCTTGACTCTCAAAGCACAATTCTGTTTCTTCAGCATTTAATAAATCATAAGTTTTTGATTTTAAAAATAATCTTAAAGATTCTTCCGTGCTAATGCCTTTTGTTAAGCAAAGTTGCTTTACAACGTATTCAATTAAAATCCCTTTTGTAAACTCAATACGCTCCTTTGTAATCATCATATACGCTTACCTCCATTTCCAACTCTTTTTAAAAGCTTAACTGCTGCTTCCGAACCAAAATAATATTGTGTAGACAAATTTTGAATTTCTAGCATACTAATCAAAATATTTAGAGCTGCCTCAGACCCAACAACCCCATACGTCCCTCTATTATAGGCAATTAGTGACATTTTAGTATCATCAGCAGTAGGGCCTATTACTACATCGTAATCATGCGCTTTATATTTATTAGCTCTGTTTTTAAGTACAAATTCAATCCATTCTTTATCAGCAACAATAAATTCTTTTACGTTAAGCTTTTTCATTTCATCAAAATCAATCTCAAAAGTATGCAAATAAGGGGTTACCGTTCTGGTATCCCCTATTTTTTTTAGCCTTTGGGTTTCAATATATGCGTTCCTCTTTGCCATGCTTTCGGCATGTTGAATAGACTTGGTCATATAAAAGCCTTTTCCGAAATCCTTGAATCCCTTGCCAAGATTCAAATCAATCTCATCAAAATTATATATAGTACCATGATATAACGTATTAAGATTCAAAAACAGTTCCCCCTTGCCTTTTTATCCATTCTTCAATTTCTTCAGCTATTCCTTCATCACCAGTTAAGTGAAATGGCTCATAGCAAAGCCTAATATATTCTAATATACCATACTTTTCATCTAGTTTTAAAAACTTTTGACTATCTATACCCCATTTTTCCATTAAGTACATCGTTGTAAAAACCTGCATATTGATAATTCTATCTTCCATTGTTGACATTTAATATCACCCTTCAATATAATTTGGACAAAAATAATCCTTATGTACTACAATTGAGCTATTTCTTTAGCTCTTTTTTTGTTTGGTGATAAAATGTCTCCTAAAACGTCCGAAGCAATTTCGTCTGCTGACTTTAACGCATGAGTATAAATTTTCCCAGTGGTTACAACATCTGCATGCCCTAATCGCTTTGATACAGTTTTAATATCTGTTCCGCTTGCTATGAGCAACGTTGCATTGGTATGTCTAAGTGAGTGCAAGCTAATATCAGGCAAATTATTATAGGAAACAAACTTTTTAAACCATGCACTAAGTACATCAGGGTGAATAGGTGAACCGTTTAGGCTAGTAAACACTTTTTCAAACCTTACCCATTTATTGCTTAATTTAAAACTTTCCTCTGTTTGCCAACTTTTTAAGGCTTTAAGTACATTTAACAATACCTCTGGAACCTTTAAAACCCTATCAGAAGAATAAGTCTTTGTTGTATCATCATAAATTCCCTTTTGAGGCAAATACAAACTTGACCGTTGAATGTGGATTACAGAATTTTTAAAATCAATATCAGACCATTCAAGCCCACACAATTCTCCTCTCCTACAGCCTGTATAAAGCAAAGTATACACTGCTGCTTTATAGATTATGTGTTCTTCCTCAACTAGCTGTAGAACCTTCATTGCTTGAACCTCATCAAGGCATTTAACTTCTGTTTTTTCAACTTTTGGAGGCGAAACCCTGTTGCATGGGTTAGCTACGATAACTTGCCACTTTACAGCTGTTTCGCATATAGAGCTTATTAGCCTATGATAATGTAGACGTGTTTTATCTGATAATGGCTTTTCTGAACCTACAGGAGTAAAAATATTGTTAAGCTTTAAACCAAGTGCTTTCGCTATTTCTTCTGCACTATCTTTAGATATATTTTTTCTTGTAAAACAAGAAGTTAATACTGCTTGCGATACATCTGCATTTTTTGATAACTGTTCTTTGGTGAAACCTTTCTCCTTGATAAACGATTTAAAATCTTCACAAGCTTTGTATTTCACATCTCCACGTAAGCCAGCTTCTTCTAAGTTTGAATAAAAGCTCATTAAATGGTGGGGCTGTAGTGATTCGAGCTTAATATGTCCAATTGCAGGATTAATACGCTTCATTAAATCTTTGTACCTTGCAACAGTCTTAGCTTTCAACTGTTTTTCTGCATAGTCTGCAAACCATTTTTCAGCAAATTCACCAAATTTAATTGAGCCATCTAAAACTAAGCCTTTTTTGCATTTATCTTCAAAATAAATAATCTGCCTTTGAAGTTCCTTTTCAATTTGCTTTTCGGTCATTCCCTGTTCTGGTACATAGGTGTGGCTTTTAAAAATTTGTTTTCCATTTACATCATAGCCGCAAGATACTCTAATCCTAAAGGTATTGCCACGTTTCTGAACATTAGCCATATTATTGCCTCCTTAACTTCATGTCATTAAGCCAATTAATATATTCCCTTTCGCTGCAGTTGCCCTTTCTTATGTCTGCCTTCCACTGCTTAGTTACTTGCCTAAACTCATCAAAGCTTTGCCTATATTCCAAAATATCTGGATTACGCTTACAGAGCATTTGCTTTTGCATATAGATGTTTCGATATAGCTTCATGGCTTCATCAGTTCTTACATTGTTTAACCAAGCCTGCTTACCGCCATGCTCTTTACATGTTCTTGAATTATCCTGCGGGCTTATTCTATCGCAGTACAGCGTATCAGACCTGTTATACGGTATAAATGGAAGTCCACAGTTTGCACATTTTTTTAAAGTGTATCCTTGCTCAATTATTTTAAGAAATGATACTACCAGAAGCTTTTCTATTTCTATTGAATTGTACCTTTCATCGTATTGAGGTAACTTTTCAATATCTTCTAAAACTTGGGCATTATAGGAATCTTTTAATATTTGATGAAAGTTATCTTCTTCCATCAAATTCCTTAATTTAGTATCACTGTATGAAAAAATTATACTGTATAAGTCAGATGGACGTATTTCTTCAAGTTCAAAATTAATACAATTTTTTACAAAATACATAAATATTAAATCAGAATATAATTCAGAATCAATTAAACAGCTGTTAAGATAACTTTTGATAGACCTAATTTTGACAAATTCTAGCTTTATCATATCGTGTATTTTACTTTTTAGCTTTTCTTCTTTCATTTGAGCCGATTTTGTTAGGTTCCCATCGTATAGATAGTTTTTAAACTTATTAAAATATAAAAATAAATTAAATTGTGATTCTGTCAAACTTATTTTGCCTTTTAAATAATCCCATTCAAACCACTCTTCTTTACAGTTGCTTTCTTCCTTTTTTTGCAGCTCCTTCATGCTCATGTTGTAAAGCTCTGCTATTTTTTCATCAGAATAATTGAGCATAACTTCTTCTAACTTGTCATAGTCAATGCCAATAAAGTTCAGCAATAATTCTCCTATATTACATTCAAAAATAATTTTATGCCCTTCTAAATATTCCTCATAGTTAGGGCAGTTATGTTCAGTACATTCTTCATAACTATCTTGTATTATAGGACACGAAGCACACTCACCCATATAACCTATAAGGTACTCTCTTTTATCTTTTTTATCTATAAAATAATTCAATATGCTAACCTCCTATTAATAGTTATCAATTGTTACACGATATTATGTCACAATAATCGTCGTTATCAAAAGTAGTTTAAATGTATTGCACACAACACATAGTTTGAATATAATTACATTGTATCAAATGATAACAGAGTATGCAAGCACATATTACATAAAATAATTTGTAATTGTACAAGCAAATAAAATTAATTAGGGGGCTAATATGACAACAATACCAACAATGTTAACAATTAAAGAAGCGGCACAACAAACCAAGCTTACTGAGCACTATATCAGAAGCTTATGCATTAGCGGCAAAATAGTCACTGTTAAAACCGGCAAAAAATATCTCGTTAATCTTGAAAGGCTTATTGATTTCCTAAATACAGGAGATTGCGAAACTTCCCAATGTATTAACGGAATACGTCAGGTAAACTTGAGGTGAGAATATGGCTGAACGTAGAATGTTTGCAAAATCTATTATTGATAGTGATTTATTTTTAGACATGCCACTTAGCACACAAGCCCTCTATTTTCATATGGGAATGAGAGCAGATGATGATGGCTTTGTTAATAATCCTAAGCGCATTCAACGTACTGCAAACTGTTCAGATGATGATTTAAAGCTGCTAATTGCAAAGGGATTTATCATGAACTTTGAAAGCGGTGTAGTCGTAATTAGACATTGGCGGATTCATAATTATATTCAAAAAGATAGATACAGAAAAACTCAGTACATTGAAGAATTGGCAGCCTTAACATTTGACGCTAACAACTCATATATACTAATGGGCGCAACATGTATATATAGCGTTAACATCATGGATACGCAGGTAAGGATAGTAGAGGATAGTATAGATTTAGATAAGTTTAGTAAATTTTGGTCGGTTTATCCAAAAAAACAAGGCAAGGGTGCAGCAGAAAAAGCATGGAGAGTGTTAAATCCTTCTGATGAATTATTCTCTCAAATTATTTCCGCTGTAAACCTTGCCAAACAATGTGACCAGTGGAACAGAGATAATGGACTTTATATACCCAACCCTGCTACTTGGCTTAATCAAAAAAGATGGGATGACGAATATCAAATTTCTATTAAAAATACAGATAGGGGCGAAAACGATGACATTAGTCAATCAAATATCCAGTCAACCAAGCACCGCTTTGGAGCAAGGGCTGGAATTATTCTATAAAATACTAAAAAAAGAAATTGAAATACCTGTTCTATCTCACGAAGAAAGGCTTGAAAAAGAAGTCCAACAATATAATGATAGCGTTGGAAATGAACCTGATTATGACTGCCCTAAATGTAAGAATCGTGGTAATTTTATGGTTATTCAAAACAGCACCACTGCTATTAGTTTTTGCAAGTGCCATAAAATTAGAAATACAATTAAAAGAATGAAAAAAAGTGGCTTGAAGGGGTTAGTAAATTATACTTTTGATAAATATAAAGCTACAGAAAAATGGCAGATAACAGCTTTAAATAAAGCCCAAGAATTTTTAAAAGACAGTAATGGTAAATGGTTCTTCATGGGTGGTCAAGTTGGTTCTGGTAAAACCCACCTATGCTCTGCGTTAGCATTAGAACTGATGAAAACAAAAAGGGCAAGATATATGATGTGGCGTGATGATATTGTGAAACTAAAAGCTACTGTAATGAAAGATGATTATTTTAATTTAATTGATGAATATAAAAACGTTGAGCTTTTGTATATTGATGATTTATTTAAAGTACAAGCAGGTCAAAAACCTACGGCTGCAGAAGTAAATATTGTGTTTGAACTTTTAAATAATCGCTATGTGAATAGTGATTTAATTACTATTATTTCTTGCGAACTTTCTGTTGATGAAATCATTGAAATTGATGAAGCTGTGGGCAGCAGAATTGCTGAAAAAACTCGTGACTATTATATTTACCTTGAAAAAGACATTAATAAAAATTATAGACTTAAATAGCCTAAGGGCTGATGATACAAGCCCTGAAAGCTAATGTTACAATCCCCGCAAGCAGTGTCTTTGGTGCCCCAAAGACGATTTTCGCAAATTTTTCCTACGGAAAAAATTTACTCAATCTGCTTGTTGGGGACACCCCAATCCCCGAAAAGAGAACGCATTGCGTTCTCTTTTTTAAGTGCCTTTGGCACTGCTACTCGTTTCGTAAGCGAAACGCTAAAATCATGGAAAAATATTAAATGTGGATAAATAAATTTCTTGTTTTTTGGCAACAACGTTGTAACCTACTACTTACTGTTTTTCATAATTTTATTGTAAAGAGTATAAAATAAAAAGTCAATTTTATTTACCCATAGTAACGATTTCTTTATATAAGGCATAAAAGTCATAATGAAAATTTTTTAATTGAAATTCTTAAGTAGTTAAGAACTTAGGGAAAGTAATGCAATAACTAAAATTAAAGCTCTCAATTTTAATCAAATTTATTATGAAACAAAAGTTAATTGCGAACCTCTTATGGTAAATAGCTGACAAGTTGTATGTTTTTGTTGAGATTAATGTTGTAAAGATATGTGGTAATGAAAGGATGTAACTAAATGTGACCACCTTTGATGTGTTGAAAATCTTAAGCAATGGAAGCAGCTGTCATTATTTCAATTTTAAAATATTTCAAACAGCGTGTGCTTGTAATGATGGCAGCCATATTCTTTGACTAAGTAAGGATAGCATTCTGATGTTCTTAATTAAAGTTTTATCATCGCACCTTGATTTACTAACCATAACTGCTACAAATAAAAAAGTTGGCAAAAACCGCCCTAATTAAAACCGAAAGTTGCCAAGGCCCTAATAACGAGTTTGCATTATTCATTTGTCTTAAGTGCAATACAATTATGCATGTACCCTTTCACCTGTAAAAGTAGATTTTGTAATTGCTGTGGTGCTAAATATTCAAAAGACAGAGCTTTAAACATGACACTTAAACTGCTAAATACCTCACACAAGCATGTGATATTTACAATCCCGCAAGAACTTCGCAAATATTTTGCTCTTGACAGAAAACTATTAGACTTACTTTTTAAAGCAGCTAACAATACTATTTCTTATTATTTCAACATAAGGAAAAAATCTAAAAATTATAAACCCGGCATAATTTGTGTCCTCCATAATTTTGGCCATGACCTAAAGTTGAATCCCCTCATACATATGATTCTATTCGAAAAAGCCATTGGAAATTCTAAAGTGCTGAAAATATTTAACCATATAAATTACAATTGAATTATGTATTAATTTATTCAAATATAACAAAAAGTGGGAGGTGTCAATGATTTTTGCACAAGAATACAAAATGGGGTGGTTTCTCTATTTTCGCATATTTTCATTTCATATGCGAAAACAGAGAAACCACCCCTTGTACGCTCGTACTTATTCAAAATGCTTAGCAATAAAAGAGATTAATGTTTCTGCAGGGTTTTTATTTTTAGACTTTAGCTTTTCGATATTTTCATTTGATGTGTAAATGTAATAATATCCGTTTGCTTCTTCCTCATTTGACGGAATACCTTTTACAGATAGTGCTTTATTCAATGCGATGACCCTATTAGGCGAAAACTCAATATATATTTCGCTGCGTTCAAGCTTAATATAGTTACTTTCATAATGATTATCAACAAAAAGGAAGGAAAAATCAAAGTTAATTTCCTCTGCTTGACGAAATTTATTTATAGTCTCAAGTATGCGAATAATTTGGGTCTGTGCTCTAAGTGAAGTTTCTGCAATTTGCCTTATTGTCGAATCCGATGCGCCTACAATGGTTTTTTCTAAAAGCTGCTTTTCTTTGCGTGCAGAGGCAAGAGTATCCTCGTTAATGAAAAAAGAGTTATTTTTTATAGCCTTTAACGTATTTGTAAATGACCTTCTCGTATTGCGTCCTAAGTACTCTTTTTCTAAGTTCCGAAACTCTATCTCGCTTTTCCAAAGAGGCTTTAATCGTTTTTTTCTATTAAAAAATTGCGTTGCAACCCAATCAGAGCTTTCGGTGATATTTTTTAAATAGTGGATTACATCGTCGTCGCTTAACAATCTAATAGGAACACCTTTATCAACATAACCCTTGTCGGATAATGCTGTTTGTGTAAAGATATTACGCTCATCATCTAAATAGTCCTTATACTTACAAACCATAAAATTATTATATTTTTCGATAGCTAATTGTATTAATTTGCCTTCATATAAGATAGTGGGGTTACTTTGAATCCAGTGTCGTTCAAGGTCATTTGCAAAGGTAACATTTTCAATAACACTTAAGGCTCCCCGTTTATATGCTGCTACTTTTTTTAATGAACTTGAATAATCAGCATAATCAACAACAGTATACCCCGAAAACAGCCTGTCTACATCAAGAGCCATTGTGTTAAATCCTGTTACGTAGGAGTCTCTTATTAGGTAATCAAGCTTATCAACATCAATTAATGAACCATTCAGCATTCCTATAATTGTATTATAAATAAGATTCTCACCCTTTTTATACGATACTCCGATAATACAGCGTATAAAAAATTCTTCATCCTTTTCATCCATTAAATCGTGAAAACAACTCCGTATTAAGCCTAGCCCAACAACAGCACTCATAGCCTCATGCGGTTTTCCTGTCCCACTGCTCTCTATATCCTTATGTAAGTCAGTGCAATTCGGTAATAGCTCCTTAAAAAGTTTATCAAAATCAGTGCTTCTCTTATAATACTCTTCTCCAGTATGCGAAAAAGGCGAATGTCCTACGTCGTGTAACAAACATGCAAGCAAAAAATTTGATTTCAACTTATCCCATGTAATATTAGCATACTCTAAATATACTTTTTCTATAACATTTCTAGAAAAGCAAGCAAATGCTTTTACACCAAGATGAAAAACACCGATAGAATGAACAAAACGATTATGTAACGCAGATGGATAAAGAGACTGATACCCTGTTTGACAAATATGCCTAAGACGTTGAAACTCAGGAGTGTTAATCAATGAAAAATACTTATCTTCAATATCAATGTAGCCATATATTGGGTCTTTTATTTGTTTAATAAATATCCCCCCTACACATATACCCTATAAGGCATTTTATGCCTTCTGCGGTATAGCTAATACTAACAAAATTAAGCTATCATGGATTGCTCCACAAACTTATCTACAGCAGAAACAAGAAAAGATAACACTGTAAACGGAAGGTAGCCAAGAAAACGATTTTCCAAATCGTCTATTTTCTTCGTTTGCTTGATTAGTATTGCTTGATTTTCTTCATTATAAGAAAAATAGTCTGAAAAATCGAATATGGCCTCCGTCAATCTGTCTGCTGAAGACAAAAAGATGGCATCAACATTTTCTTTCACCGAAAGCTTCTGCACGAATATTCCGGCTTTATTCAGATCTTCAAATGTGATGCTATCAAGATTATGTTTGCGTTTATACGCAATTAGCATATTTGCAATAAGATATTCCGCTCCCACAAAAGTTACCATATTTACCTCCCAATAATAAATAAAGGAGCCCAAAGAATTAAAGCCTAGAAAATAACCTTCTTTGCGCTCCGAGTTATTAAGTACCTTAGTATATGCTACATATCTATAAATATGATACCACATTTTTGTAATATTACAATACTTGTCCAAAACTTTTCGGATTATTCTGAAACCAAAAGAAGAGCACATAAAAGTACAACCGTACTGTTCTTCTGTGTTGCATATTTTTATTGCTTATGCAGCACATAGAAAACCGTGTCTTTGTGTTTCGTTGATTTTATAACATACTATTTGAATTTTAAAATTTCGCTTTTTAATCTTAGCCCTTTTTTGTTTTGCATTATTTTCCATACCTAAGCAATTTCTTAGCAAATAAAAAACACTGCCTCAAATAAAACGAAGTAGGGTTTTCTTTAAAATAAGGTTATTTCTATTGTTGCAAACTACATAGAGAACTATACCCTTTTTATAAGGCCTTAATAATTTAAATATACAATAAGTGTATTTAATTTTTTATATATGAAGTCCTAATTTAGGACTCCATTTCTATCTTAATCGTCAACGTATATATTTCAAGTAAATTATCAAATACTTCTGCTAACATTAAATAAATTGCTCATATTTTCATTCACTAAAAACTAATTTTACCGTTCCATAAATATTTTCTTAAATCAACAAAATTATTATCAGTAACAAAAACACCTTCATTTTCTAATAGTTGCCTTTGTGCTCCTTCACCGCCAAAAGCAAAACTCGGAGCAAGCCCACCAAACCTATTAACAACTCTATGGCATGGTATAACGCCTGGTTGAGGGTTTACATGCAGAGCATACCCAACAGCTCTGGAAGCTCTTGGGAAACCGATAAGCTTTGCAATCTTACCGTATGTAGAAAATTTGCCCTTTGGTATTTGCTGAACAATTTTATAAACATCATCATAAAAACTCATTTATGACTACCTCATTAATTCTAAAATAATCTCAATAAAATATTTTAACTCTATCTATGCCCACACATAAAATGACCAAAATAAAATAAACAATGACCAAATAATGACCAACTCAAAAATTTTAATGCCTAGAAAAATTTAAAAGCCCTAGAAACTATGCAGTTTCTAGGGCTTTTTTAGCTTGCGGAGGCAGGATTTGAACCTACGACCTTCGGGTTATGAGTTCTCGTTTCTGCCTATTTTGTTGTGTCGTACGATAATAAAAAGCCCTATTTTATGGGGTTTCATTTGATTTTCATATCGTATTATTAATTAGTATTAAGCAGTTTTTAGAGATGTTAGTACCCAAATAGTACCCAGCCAGTTCCCAGCCATTTATTGGGTTCTGATTTTTGCTAACAGCCACATTCAACACCTTAACTAACAAACTATATTCCCTGTTAAATAATGCGACATATGCACTAATAAGCTTCTTTGCCTGTTGTATAAAAATCAAGTACATTACCATCCTTATAACAAAATTACTTAAGGTATAGCCTTTGAATACGCCTATTACCTTTCCAAACAAAGCGCAATGCATTTATTCCTCCCATATAGTATGTGCTAGACTTTTGACAAAATCAGTTTGCAGACCCTAAAAGAAG
>CAYWBF010000020.1:0-14891 GCA_964456085.1 uncultured Eubacteriales bacterium | reverse complement strand
CTTATCCGCTGAAAGAATGTCTAAAACAGAGGCAACACCCTCACGGCTCCAGCTGCGCCATTCTCCCATCTCATCTATAGTGGCGTCGTCAATGGTAATAATATAAATGTCTGGGTGTACATAACGAGGTTTTTGGTAAAAAAAGTCCTGGAGCTGGTAGTCGATTTGGAAGAGGGATTGGTTGTATGTACAAAATGCAGCTGCTCCGGCGAGTATTAAGGCAATAAATATTCCCAACAGCTTTTTTAGCTTGAGCATAGACACCTCCTAGATGTAGTTGTTATTTTCAGTTTACCTTATGAGTAGGAGATATTGCAATAATTTTTCCAAGGGGTTAGATTAGTACATATTATCGCTTTTTAAATACTCTCTAAAAATAATTTTTAAAAACCGTAATGGTTTTTAAATACTAACGTATACCATTGTGAAAAACAAAACAAGAAAGGAGGTCATCATGGACGTTTATATTACCAGGGCCCATAATATAGACAATGTTAGTTATGTTGAAAGCATACAGTGTACTGATTTTGAAATCATCTACAATCAGTATTATAAAAACGTTTATAACTATATAAGCTTTAGGATAAACAATCATCATGACTCAGAAGAACTCGTTAGCTTAGTATTTGAAAATGTAATACGAAAATTTCATACCTATAACTCCAAGCTGCCAATGGAGGCATGGCTTATTGGCATTGCAAAAAACGTAGTGTCAGACTATTTTCGCAGTAAGAAGCGAAAGATTTTTATGCCCCTTGAATCCATACTGGAGCTTGTATCTCCTAATAGACAGCCTGAAGAGGTTGTAGTTTTCAACGAGGACAACAAAAGCTTGATTGAAGCAATGAATAAGCTTAAGGATGCAGAAAGACAGATTTTGTCCATGAAATTCGCCACTGACTTAAAAAATAATGACATTGCTAAACTGCTGAACATAAGCGAATCAAACGTAGCTGTGAAAATACACAGAGCTATTATAAAGCTTAGGAAAATCTTAGGAGAGGAGAGTTTGAATGAAGGCTGACGACAATCAAAATAAGAAATTAGTAGAAAAATTTAAAGGTGTTGATTTTTCTAAGGAAAGCTTAAACAAAGAAAAAAATTTAGAGCTATTGAAAATACAGCTTAAAAATTTAGAAAAGAGGGAAATTGTTATGAAGAAGAGCGTAAAAAGAACGATGGTTGTAGCGGCAACTGTTGCAGCACTGCTTTGCGTATCCTTGGCAGTATATGGCGGCGAGTTTTTTAATATAGTAAAGTCCTTTAAAATAGGAAAAAATGTAAAATATAACGTTGTGGAAGATAAACGGCCGGAAATTCCAGTACCGGCAGGGCTTGAAGGAAAGCTGTTTTATGAAAACGGCAAAATGTTGAAAAATTTTCCACCACAAGGCCGTATCTTTAATGCAGAAGGTAAAGAGGTTCAGGTTGTTTGGGATGCCAGCGCTGGAGCGGCAGTTATGGTAACTATGGAAGAATTTGAAAATATGTCCGATAATGGAAAAGTACAAGTTAAGAATTTAGACGAAGCTCGTAAATATTTTGCCACAGATATTCTAGTACCACAGTACCTACCAGACGGTTACTCCTTTGATTATGCCGAATTTTATGGTGAAAGCCTTGAAGATATTAAAAGTAACGTCCACGCAAACAAATATATGGGTATTTTTTTTACAAACGGCAGCAGTCAAATATTATGTGATGTACAATATTTGGACGGAGAAAAAGCCATGGAGGTTAATGTTGTAGGTGATGCTGAAAAGGCTACTATTAATGGCAATGAAGCTATGGTTCGTAGCAAAGGCATAGATGTAAAAATTAATAATGTACTGTATATGTTCCATGGGGATAGCATTGGTAGTAAGGAACAGATGATAAAGATTGTAGAATCAATGAAATAATTTAAGGCAAAATGGCCAGCATCTATAGATGGTGGCTATTTTTGTCTGATTTTTTATAGACTCTCCTTATTCTAAAAGATAAAAAATAATTAGGTTGAGATTTTAAAATATTTATGGCATACTTTTTTAAAGTAATTGCTCAATACTTTGAGGAGGTAGCTAAGTTGGATATAAAAACTTTCGACAGAGTGCTCGACATTGGTATTTCGTTAGCTTCACAAACAAACCACAACAAACTTCTATGGGCAATACTTAGCGCAGCAAGAGAAATTACAAATGCAGATGGTGGAACGCTGTATTTGTTTGAGGACGACCTGCTGCATTTTAAAATGGTACAAAATGCCTCCATGTCTGTCTTTATGGGCGAGAATGGAGAGCCGCCAAAATGGGAGCCGCTTGCATACGTTCCTGAAAATATTTGTGCCTTCGCCGTAATAAACCAACGAAGCGTAAATATCCCAGATGTATATTGCAGCAAAATATTTGACTTCTCCGGATCAAAACGGTTTGATGCTGCCAATTCATACCGCACAAAGTCCATGCTCACTGTTCCGCTAAAAAATAATGAAAATAAGGTTATAGGCGTAATACAGTTAATAAACGCCCAAGATACACAGGGTAATATAATTTCCTTTGACGTTGAAATTGAGAGGGTAATTAACGCTTTGTGCTGCCAAGCAGCTATTTCCCTCACAAATATGCAGTACACTACAGAAATAAATGACCTGTTCTATTCCTTTATTGAGGTTATGACTACAGCAATAGAAGAAAGAACGCCATATAACGCCAACCATACCAAAAATATTGTAAAGTATGCCAAACGGCTTGTGGGATACCTTAACGCAAATATAAATGGCATAAGCTTTGACTCAGCAAGGCTAGAGGAGTTTGTAATGAGCGCATGGTTCCATGATATAGGCAAGATTACTGTTCCGCTGGAAATCATGGATAAGGAATCTAGGCTGTCCAATCAAATAGATATTGTACTGGAGCGATTTAATGCAATATATTTAAGCGAGCATATTCGCTTTCTAAAGGGTGAGATAACCCAGGAGGAATGGAATAGCTTTAAGGAATATTTTGATAGCAGCAAAGCTCTCATCATATCTGCAAATACAGTAGGGTTTCTTCCGCCCGAGAAAATTGAGCTTATAAGGAAGTTTGGCCAAAATACATATATCGACCTAAACGGTGAAGTAAAGCCCTACCTTACTGACCATGAGCTTGTAAAAATGTCTATAGCAAAGGGTACTCTTACAGACGAAGAACGTGAGGTTATGAACAACCACGTTGTAATGACCTCAAATCTGCTTAGCAAAATAAAGTTTAATAAACGCTTTAAAAATGCTCCTGTTTGGGCAGGTATGCACCATGAGTGCATAAACGGAACAGGTTATCCCTATAAACTAAAGGACGATGAAATTCCTTTTGAGGCAAGGGCATTAAGTATACTTGACATATATGACGCACTAACTGCAAGCGACAGGCCATATAAGCCTGCAATGCCGGTAGAAAAAGCTCTATCCATACTTGACAGCATGGTGAATGAGGGCAAGCTGGACGGAGCAATTTTACAATTTATAAAGGAGGCAAGAATTTGGGAGGATTAGCAAAGCTTATAGTACCCGATATTGAAAATTTAGAAGAAAGCTTAGCCATAGCAAAGGAATATGATTTAGGCTTTGAGTTTAACGATTTTTGTCTGCCTGTAGATTACGAAGACATTGACAGAGCCATAAGCAAGTATAAAAGTAGCAGCCTGCCTAGGGTAAAAACATTGCACGGTGCCTTTTTGGATATTGTGGTTTATAGTGCAGACCCAAAGATCAAGCAGCTTTCAAGGGAAAGAGTAATTGAAAGCATGAACTATGCACAAATAATGGAAGTTACAGGAGTAGTTTTTCATACTAACTTTATTCCTACCTTTAATCTAAAGTCATACTTAGACTACTGGGTAGACGAAAACGAAAGCTTTTTCAGTCAAATGCTAGAGAAATATCCAAGTATTAATATATATATGGAAAATATGTTTGATTTGAATCCGGAGCTGTTGTCAAGGCTTGCAAGCAGACTTAGCCATCATAAAAATTTTGGAATATGCTTTGATTTCGGTCATGCATCTCTTTCCGATACTCCTATAAGTGAATGGTTAGATAAGCTTCACCCCTATATTAAGCACTGCCATGTTAACGATAACGACAGAAAAAGCGACCTTCATGCGCCGCTAGGGACAAAGGCGCTTGATTTTCATGAGTTTTTCAACGGGCTTAAGCGGTATCAAATTACTCCTACTATATTATTAGAGGTAAGAGGGCTTGAAAACCAAAGGCTTAGCCTTGAATACTGTGAGAAGTATGGATTTTAAAGGACAGGAAAATTATTATGACCTATGAAAATATTAGACGGGCAACTTTTCTGTCTCGTCCAAACCGATTTATAGCTAATGTACAGCTAGAGGGCAGGACGGAAGTTGTCCATGTGAAAAATACAGGGCGCTGTAAGGAGCTGCTTATACCTAATGCAGAAATTTTTGTACAGGAAAATGACAACCCTAGTCGTAAGACAAGATTTGACCTTATATCTGTGTTCAAAGGAGATAGGCTTATTAATATGGATAGCCAGGCTCCTAACAAGATTTTTGAGGAGTGGCTGCGTAGGGGAGAATTTTTTAAGGATATTACCCTGCTTAAGAGAGAAACTGTTTACGAAACCTCACGGTTTGATTTTTATGTTGAGCAGGGGCGTAGACGGACGTTTATTGAGGTAAAGGGAGTTACATTGGAGGAAGATGGCGTTGCTATGTTTCCAGATGCACCTACTCAAAGGGGAGTAAAGCATATCCACGAGCTTTGCCGGAGCATTGAGCATGGCTATGAGGCATATATTGTTTTTATAGTTCAAATGAAGGGCGTCAAATATTTTACTCCAAATATAAAAACCCACGAAGCCTTTGGCGAAGCATTAAGCCACGCAAAGGCATGTGGAGTAAATGTTCTAGCCTTAGATTGCTGTGTAACTGAGGATAGCGTTTGGGCTGAGAATTTTGTAGAGGTAAGATTATAATAAGCAAGGCTTCATATTAGAGCGTATAGGCTGTCAACTTAAGGTTGGCGGCTTTTTTTATGGTGTAGTGAAAAATAGAATTGCTAACCACAGAAATTTTTTTATAGAATTTATTGACTGATGCAAAAATATATGCTAACATCATTTCATACCAGCGGTATGTTTAAAGTTTGGAGGTGAATACGTTGGCTAGAAATAAATATCCGGAGGTTACAGAGGGGCGTATTCTTGATGTAGCTACACAGCTATTTCTTGAAAAGGGTTTTGAGAGTACAACCATACAGGATATTATCAACGCTCTTGGAGATTTAAGCAAAGGCGCTATATATCATCACTTTAAGTCGAAGGAAGATATAATAATAGCAGTATATGACCGGATATATTCGAGGATAAGCGTAAAATTTAATGAGCTTATAAATGAAAAGGGAATTAGCGGTCTGGAAAAGCTTAAGCAGCTATTTATTATTTCGCTGCAAAACCCTGACCAGGAGATATTAATGCAAGCCCTGCCTGACTTGCAAAAAAACCCAAAGCTAATGGTTTTACAGCTTAACATGACAACCAAAGAAATTGGCCCAAACGTTATATGTCCTATTATCAAGCAGGGGATTGAGGACGGCTCTATAAAAATAGAATATCCGGAGGAATTTTCGGAATTGCTTGCTATGCTTGTTAATTTTTGGCTTAACCCCTTCATTTTTAGGGATTCAGAGGAGAAATATCTTAGAAAATTCCGCTTGATAATGTTATTGATGGAAAGGTTTTCTATTAACATTTTTGGCGATAAAGCTTATGATGCCATGGTAATTTCAAAAATTGAGCAGCTTAGAAGATTATGGCTTAGTAAAATACAATTTTAATAAAACACAGGAGGTTAGCATGAATCAAACTGAACAAACAAAGCTTTTTCACAAGGATTTTACATTGGTAGTAATCGGGCAGATTATTTCATTATTCGGCAATGGTATAGTTCGTTTTGCCTTGCCGCTATATTTGCTTAATCAAACGGGGTCGGCATCTCTATATGGCATAGTGTCCGCCCTGTCATTTTTGCCTATGATCATACTTACCCCTATCGGCGGAATTATCGCTGACAGGGTAAATAAGAGAAATGTAATGGTAACGTTGGATTTTATGACTGCCGGACTGATGACGGTGTTGTACATATTACTTGGCAGTGTTGATATAGTACCATTGTTTATTATTACTTTAATGCTGCTATACGGTATTTTTGGGGCATATCAACCAACAGTGCAGGCTAGTATGCCTCTTATGCAGAGCAAGGAAAATTTGTTGCCGGCCAATGCAATAATTAACCAAGTAGGTGCTCTTGCTAATTTATTGGCGCCTGTTTTGGGAGGGCTTCTGTTTGGAATATGGGGGTTGACTCCTATTATTATTGTAGGTGGTGGGTGCTTCTTTGTTTCAGCCGTTATGGAAATCTTCATCTATATACCTTATGAAAAAAAGCAGACAAATCAAAATGTCTTTAGTATTGTAAAACAAGACCTTTCCGAAAGCTTTAAATATATTATAAAGGATAATCCTGTTATTTTTAAAAGCATAGGTGTTATTTTCGGCTTTAATATGTTTGTAAGCTCGCTGATTATGGTGTCTGCGGCTGTGCTAATTACTCAAGTGCTTGGTATTTCTGACGAGCTGTATGGCTTATCCCAGGGCGCAATGGCTGCCGGAGGGCTTGCAGGTGGTATTTTTGCAGGTCTGTTTGCAAAAAAACTTCAGGTGAAGAATGTTTATTTGCTTCTGCTGTTGGCGTCTTTGCTGCTTCTACCTATTTCGTTAGTGTTTTGGCTGGGGCTTCCTTCATTTGTATGCTACTTGGTTATCACCATAAGCTGCTTTTGTATAATGGGTGTTGCTACTGTGGTATCAGTTCAGCTTATTTCCTTTGTTCAAGGTGAAACACCTTCCCATCTTATCGGCAAGGTAATATCATGCATAATGGCGCTATGTATGTGTGCTCAACCTTTGGGGCAGACAGCATATGGAATTTTGTTTGATATGTTTTTTGGTACACCACAGTTTATTGTGCTTGGCGCTGCTATCGCCGCCAGTGTTATTTCCATATTTTCAAAAAATATTTTTAAGAGCTTATAAATTAATTTGGGTATGAGTTAGGATATTTCTAGCTCATACCCTTTTATTTTTTTGTTGTTTTGCTTCAAATGCAGGAAATCAGAGGCACCCGAAAAATGGCTCTGACGGTTGACATTCCAACTTGTTTTGTATAATATAGTTGAAACAATCAGAAAAGAATTCTTAATTGTTTTCCATGCTTTGAAATATGGCATGAATTTAATTCCTAAAGAGGGGGACGAAGGATGTTCAGCTTTAGCAGTAAGACTAACCTATTAGAAAGAAACGAGTTTCATTATCCGCTGCAAGATGTGACTGAACCTAATTTGTTTAGAAATTTGTATGGTTATACGGAGGTTCCAAAGATTGCCTTTAACCATAGAAACGTTCCTATTAATATGCCCGACGAAATTTGGATTACAGATACAACCTTCCGTGATGGGCAGCAATCCAGAGAGCCGTATACCACAGAGCAGATGGTGAAAATATTTGAAATGCTATCAAGGCTTTCCGGCCCAAAGGGCATTGTGCGCCAGACGGAGTTCTTCCTTTACTCACAAAAGGACAGGGATGCAGTTTACAAATGCTTGGAGCTAGGATATAAGTTTCCTCAAATAACAAGCTGGATTCGTGCCCTTAAAAAAGATTTTGAGCTAGTAAAAACTATAGGGCTTGAGGAAACGGGGATTTTGGTAAGCTGCTCGGACTATCATATTTTCTATAAAATGAATATGACAAGACGACAAGCAATCGACCACTACACCTCTGTAATTCGTGAATGTATAGAAACAGGCATAAAACCCCGTTGTCACTTTGAGGATATTACTCGGGCGGACTTTTACGGTTTTATAATTCCATTTGTAACGGAGCTTATGGAGCTTTCTAAGGAGACTAACACCCCCATAAAAATACGTGCATGTGATACAATGGGCTTTGGTGTTACCTTACCCGGCAGCGTTTTGCCTCGTTCTGTTCAAGGTATTGTTTACGGGCTTAACCAGTACGCTGGGGTGCCTAGCGAGATGATTGAATGGCATGGGCATAACGATTTTTACAGGGCAGTTTCTAACGCCTCGGGGGCTTGGCTTTACGGGGCAAGCGGAATAAACTGCTCACTGTTTGGAATAGGGGAGCGCACAGGCAATACCCCTCTCGAGGCTATGGTTTTTGAATACGCTCAGCTTAGAGGCACCCTTGACGGCATGGATACTACAGTTATTACAGAGCTGGCTGAATATTATGAAAAAGAAATAGGGTATCAAATCCCGCCTATGACTCCTTTTGTGGGTAAGTATTTTAATGTAACAAGGGCAGGGATTCATGCCGACGGAATTTTGAAAAACGAAGAAATATATAATATTTTTGATACAGATAAAATTTTAAACCGACCTGTTGTTATTTCTGTGTCGGATACCTCGGGGCTTGCAGGGGTTGCACACTGGGTTAATTCCTACTACAAGCTTAGGGGTGATGAGGCTTATGACAAAAAGCACCCAGTCATTGCAGAAATTAAGGAATGGGTAGATAAGCAGTACGCCGAGGGTAGAATCACGGTAATAACCGACTCGGAGCTTGAGCAGATTAGCAAACAAGCTATGGAAAAGCATAGCAGTAAGGAATAATTTTAAATAAGGTGGAGTATTTATGGACAAAATAACCTTGGCAAAGGAAAAATTCGGGGAGCTTATTGAAAAGCAGCTACATAGAGTTTTGGCTATGAAGGAAGCCGGCGCTCCAATAGATTATGCACAGCTTCCTACTATAGTAATAGGCACAATCGGAGGGGACGGTATTGGCCCTTCAATTACAGCGGAAGCAAAAAGGATATTGGAGTTTTTATTTAAAGACGAGATAGCCAGCGGAAAAATTATAATAAAAGACATTCAAGGTCTTACAATTGAGAATAGGCTAGCTCAAAATAAATCTATCCCCGACGACGTGCTGGAGGAAATCAAAAGCTGTAACGTTCTTCTAAAAGGCCCTACAGCCACTCCTGACGCCGCTAATAGCGACAAAAATATTGAAAGCGCAAACGTTAGCATGAGAAGGGCGCTTGACCTTTTCGCAAACGTTCGCCCTGTTAAGGTTGAGGAGCAGGGTATTGACTGGACGTTTTTTAGGGAAAACACAGAGGGTGCTTACGTTGTAGGCAGCCAAGGTATTACAATAGATGAGGATTTAGCTATTGACTTTGCCGTTACCACAACACAGGCTACAGAAAGAATAATCCGTGCCGCCTTTGATTTTGCCAAGGCAAACGGTAAAACAAGAGTTACTGCTGTAACAAAGGCAAATATAATAAAGACTACTGACGGAAAATTTCTTAACCTTTTTTACAAAATAGCAAAGGAGTATCCCAGCATTGATGTAGATGACTGGTATATTGACATTATGACTGCTAAGCTTCTGGACGTTAGCCGTCGTAAGGCATTTCAAGTGCTTGTTTCTCCGAATTTGTACGGGGACATACTCACTGATGAAGCTGCCGAGCTTCAAGGCGGTGTGGGAACCGCAGGCAGTGCCAATATTGGAACACAGTACGCTATGTTTGAGGCAATCCACGGCTCAGCCCCAAGAATGGTAACAGAGGGCAGAGCACAATACGCCGACCCATGCTCCATAATTAGAGCGGCGGCAATGCTTGTTTCACACATCGGATATACAGAAAAAGCCGACAAGCTTAACGAAGCGCTAACCATCTGTACTGTAACCGAGCGTAAAATCAAGCTTACAGGCAGAGAGGACGGAGCAACCACCAAGGAGCTTGCAGACTATATAATGGAAACAATCAATTCTCTATAGGAGGAGTACTATGAAAACTGATACAGCTTCAACACATACAGCTAGTGCATGGTGGAAGGAAGCGGTAGTTTACCAAATCTACCCACTTAGCTTTATGGACTCTAACGGCGACGGCATAGGCGACATTCCGGGTATTACCTCACGGCTTGATTATTTAAAGGACTTAGGAGTAGACGTAATATGGTTATCACCCATTTTTGAATCACCTGGAGACGATAACGGCTACGACATAAGCGACTATAGGGCAATCAACCCACAATTCGGAACACTTTCCGATTTTAAAATACTTCTTGAGGAAATCCATAAAAGAGGGTTGAAGCTGGTTATTGATGGTGTTTATAACCATTCCAGTGACGAGCACAAATGGTTTGTGGAAGCAAAAAAATCCAAGGACAATAAATATAGAGATTATTACTATTGGAGAAAAGGCGTTAAGGGCGAGCCGCCAAACAACTGGAAGTCAATTTTTTCAGGGCCAGCTTGGGAGTACGATGAAGCATCTAATGAGTATTACCTTCATCTGTTTACAAAAAAGCAGCCTGACTTAAATTGGGAAAACAAGGCTCTTAGGCAGGAAATATACGACATAATGAATTATTGGCTGGACATGGGGGTAGACGGCTTTAGGCTGGATGTAATCAACGCCATAAAAAAGGCTGAAGGTCTGCCGGACGAAAGTGAGGATTTTTGTCCGTATATGAATCAGCCGGGTATCAATGAGTTTTTTCAGGAAATGCACAGAGAGGTTTTTGAGGGCAAGGACATAATGACAGTAGGTGAGACTGCTGGTGTTACTCCGGAAATAGCTGCACTTTATACTGGAGAGGATAGAAAAGAGCTTAATATGATTTTCCAGTTTGAGCATGTGGATATTGGCTCGGGCGAAAAGTGGAGCAAGCCTAAGCCAGCTCCTAAGGTGCTAAAGGGTATTCTATCCAGATGGCAGGAGGGACTTTGCGGCAAAGGCTGGAACAGTCTTTATTTCTCTAATCATGACCAACCTAGACAGGTTTCACGGTTTGGTGATGATAAGGAGTTCCCTGTTGAAAGCGCAAAGGCTTTAGCCACAATAAATCATACTCTCCAAGGCACACCATATATTTATCAGGGCGAGGAGCTTGGCATGACCAACGCTTACTTTGAGCGTCTGGAGCAGTACAGGGATGTTGAAGTATTTAATTATGTAAAATACAGCACAAAATCCTTTGAGGAGTTACTCCCCTATATTTGGGCGGTAGGCAGAGACAACTCCCGTACACCATTCCAATGGGACGACAGCAAAAACGCTGGCTTTACAACAGGTGAGCCATGGATTGAGGTTAACAAAAATTATCCGCACCTAAACGCCCAGCAGCAGCAAAATGACCCAAGCTCTGTGCTCGCTTACTACAAAAAGCTGTTAAAGCTTCGTAAGGAGCATAAAATAATCGTATACGGCCATAGCTTTACAGAGTATTTAAAAGAAAGTGAAAGTCTGTATGTTTATACAAGAGAGTACGAGAATCAAACTCTTTTGACAGTAGTAAATTTATCGGGAAAAGCTGTGGAAGAAGAATTCCCACAGCAGATTGAGGAATTATTTGCTAAGGGCAGAGTGCTCACATCTAACTATGAGGATAGCGGCCTTAAGGTAATAAGACCTTATGAAGCTTTTGTATGTTTGATTTAAAATGAAAGAGCCCTATTTGCAGGTGGTATTCTGCAAATAGGGCTTATTTTTTTCGTAAACGTATGGTTAATAGCTAGTTTGAACAATTTTATAAAAATCCTTAATTTGAACAGGAGCTTTAATGCTTACACCTTCTACGTCCACATTGTACTCAACAGGCTTAGTAATATCCCTGCCCCAAGTCCAAAGTGTACCGTCCTTTTTAATAACCAGCACCGAATCGCCAGCAACAACAAAATCTATAACATCTTCCATTAGCTTGACCGGCTGGGGAATATTTTTCTTAGTAGTATCCAAAAGCTGTCCAAAGGTATTATCCCCCCAACCCCAAAGGGTGTTATCACCCTTCATAGCCAAGGAAGCACCGTTTGCAAAAGCCTTAACGAATCCGTCGCCTATCTTCCTTAGCTCAATGGTAGGATTCTTTTGATAGCCGCTGGAAAATTCAAACGTAGCTTCCCAAAGAGAATTATCTTCCTTTATAATAAATGCTCCTCGCTTTGCCTCATAGGAAATATATTTTGCATTGTCCGTAACTTTTACAGCCTCAGGCAGCTTAACGCCGTCAACAAAGCCGTGACCCATACGGTTTCCACGCCTTATCCATACAGTGCCGTCCTTTTTCAAAATAAGATGCTCAAGGCCGCCGGAAATTTTCTTTACATCATCCATCACCTTGTAATAGCCCTTTCCGTCCTCCGCGTCCTCCCACAAAACCCCGTTTTTGTCAATATAGTTCATTTCTGTGGCATACACAACGTCCTTTGCAATCCAAACGTCATTTTTTTCATTCTCGTCAATAACCCTGTATAGCTTGTTATCCCGTGCCAGAACCCAATTTTGAATCCAGTCCCCGTCCATTGCGTTAAAGCGGTGATATGTAGCTACTCGGCGGTTGCTTTGAGAATCATACCCTATTGAAAACATCAAACCGTTTTCAGAGATGAGACTGGCTGCCGAATAACCCATCATGGAGGTTACCTTAGAGAATTTTAAATCGCAAAATTCGCTTTTGTCATAATCAATCAAAGCGTCGTATTCGTAGTTGCTTTGAAAATTTACCTTAAAACCAAAGACATAGCTATCGTCGTATTGACTTTCCCTGGAAAATCCGTTCCTTTGATTCATAGAATAATTAAAATCTGTACGGTAAGGACTGTAATATTTATCAGAGAAATGGAAGCTGAATCCGTCCTTTGCTCCGTCCTTATAGTACGAGTAGTCCAGAACGCTATATTTTTGGGTATAGGAGCCTCTTAATGGCTGAATAAAGCCCTCTGTAATGGCGGCTCCGTGCAGCTTACCGTCCTTAAAATATCCAAACTCGGTAAAATAACTGTTTTCACTTGGATTTTTCATTAGAGAGGTATCCCTTATTTTTTTTCCAATGCCGTTAGGCTTTCCGTTTTTTACCTCTCCATTATAGGTTACGCCCTCCTCTAGCTGGATAATTTCCTTTTTAGCTTTGTCAAATGCATCATCCAGCTCGTAGCGCATAATATCTAGATTAATTTGCCGCTTTTTCCCGTCATAGTTGCAGTATCCAAACATGTATAGGTCGTGTATGCTAATTACTATCTTATCGTTTACTTTATATGACGAAATAAGGTCATTGCCCGCGTAAACATTAACGTCACTGGTATAAACATCATACAGTTTCTTTCCGGCGACAGGCTTTTTGGCATTTATTTTTTCTACAGGTACAAAGGCTTGCTCCCAAAGATTACTTCTCGTAATGTTAATGGAATTATTGGCGCTGTTAGGCACAAGCGAAAATCCATAGCCCTCCAAGTCCTTTAAAGCAATATATGCGCCATTTTGTATACTATATGACTCAATTGGCTGGTGGTTTATGAAAGTCACTATGTCCGTTGATATAACACTAAGGCCTGTTTTTCCGTATACAAGGCAGCTGAGTTGAAGCATAAATGCGGTAATGATAAAAAAAACAATTTTCTTCATAAAAGCACCTCTCTTATAGGTTGTAAAAACCTGCGCTCATTTTCATCAAGCTGGGAGTTGGTTACCTTATCTAGTACATTTGTGTCAATAGCCATGGAATTTATTAAAGGAAGGTTTTGAGTCAAGGAAAAGCAGTACCCCTCAAAAATATCTAGTACCCCTGTTCCCAAGTCATTTGAGAAAAAGCTGTTTTTTATATCAAAGGCGGAGCTTTGCCAAGCGTAGTTGTTAAGCGGCATAAAAAGCAGCCCCTTAACATAAGGAATACGGCAATTTAACCTTTTGTAGTAGCTGCTTTGACCACGGCTTAAGCCAAGGCCGCTATAAAAAATAGGCTCCAGACATTCTTTAAAGAAGCTTGTCGGCTCTCCTTTGGCCTTAGTGCAGTCGTTAAACAGCTTCCTTATTATATGCCTGTCCCCCGTACCAAACGGCTTAGGGGTAAAACTGCTAACAACAATGTTTGCCATTTCGTCGGTGAAATCCTTTGCGTTAAGCTTCTCCACCTTTAGCTCATATTCATCCGTAGCTGTTTTCTCAAACACCCTTGGAATTAAAACTTGGGTGTCAGTATTTTTGTAATATGCCCTTCTATAATCAAGCTCGCTTATTAATGGAGGAATAGCTTGAACCCCAAGTCGTCCTCCCTCCTGTAAAAAATACAGGTAAAGCAGTTGAGCCATAAGCCGCTCGGCATACTGCTCTGCTCTGAAATTATAGTTAAAAGCTTCTATATTAAAATTCTCATCTTTATTGAGAAGCCTATACAGTTCATCATATTTTGTCCGATAATCCTTAGCAAAAGCATCAGCAATGCTTTGGTAGTCAAATGCCTTTTCAATAGCTTCAAAGGAGGGGGTAAAGCTTTCCTGCTTAAACATGGTGTGTAGAATACTGCTTGCAGTGTCCGTAGAGCCTTTTTCGCCAGCTATATACGAATAATACCCTGCGTTGCTGCAATAAACAGCAGTTTCCTCTGCGGCATAACTGTTATCCGGCACAATTAAAGCAAAATGCCATCTAGTCTTACCTGTTACACTAAAGGCGGCAATTGCTCCAACATATTCCTCTTGGCTCTCACGGAGCAGTGTCGCAATAAAATCACGCTGCATAGCCTTTGTTTCGTCAATATCAGCGTCCATTCGCAGTATAACGGCATAAATACCTACTTTTTTGTTAATTCCACAGGTATAGTCGGCTATATGGGTATATTGTCTGACAAAGTCGCTATCCTTTTTGTTAAGCTCTACCGACCTTTTGCCTGTAAAGTCACCATGCCTAAGCATAAAAAAGCCTGTAACAAATTTTCGGAAGCCTTCCGGTGAAAATCCCTTTTTAAAGGTTTCAACCATTAGTTGATACTTTAGGTCCTTACGCACTGCCTTACCTCCTTTTAA
>CAYWBF010000019.1:0-14900 GCA_964456085.1 uncultured Eubacteriales bacterium | reverse complement strand
CAAAGTAACAACTCCTTACTTAATATCATGAAACGAAGCATCCATTATAATTGTTCCCGTTTTGCCCTGGACGCCTTCCTTGGCTTTTTCTAAGGAAGTGATTAACGCCTTTCTTCCTGTCCTGCTTTTGGCAAAAAGTATGGCTGCTTCTACCTTAGGCAGCATAGAGCCTGGGGCAAAGTGACCTTCCTCCATGTATTTGAGCATGTCGCTAACGCTGGCTTGGGTTAGAAATTCCTGGTTTTCCTTGCCATAATTTATGGCCACCTTTTCTACTGCCGTTAAAATTATTAAATAATCTGCATCTAGCATTTCAGCAAGCTTTTGGCTGGCGAAGTCTTTATCTATTACCGCAGACACACCTACATATTCGTTGCCTTTATGTACAACAGGTATTCCGCCGCCGCCAACAGCAATAACAATATTACCGCTTTCAGCAACGACCCTAATAGCATCCTTTTCCACAATATCAACAGGCTTTGGAGAAGGTACAACCCGTCTGTAACCTCTGCCGGAGTCCTCCATAACGGAAAATCCCTTTTCCTTTTCCAGCTCCATAGCTTCTTCCTTGGTGTAAAAGCCTCCAATTGGTTTAGTTGGATTATTAAAAGCCTCATCGTTTATATCTACAACAACCTGTGTAACAATGGTTACAACGGATTTGTCAATACTTCTGTGCATAAGCTCTGACTTCAAAGCTGTTTGGAGATGGTACCCCATATATCCTTGGCTCATGGAGCCACATTCTGGAAATGGCATATCGCTTATTGAAGAAGCCTTTGGGGTGTTGTTAAAAGCCAGATTAATCATGCCCACCTGGGGGCCATTTCCATGAACAATTACTACTTGATGCCCTTCTTCGATTAAATCCACAATTGGTCCTGCTGTTTTTTTTGAAAGCTCAAGCTGCTCTGCAGGGGTATTGCCAAGGGCATTCCCTCCAAGGGCAATAACTATTTTACTCATAAATCCTCCTGTTTTAAATAAAAAGGCTCTTAAAAGAGCCTTTTTATTCTGGAGCTTAACGAAGCAGTTTTTTGAAGCTTCGTCTAGCTCACGTCACATTATAAAATTTTAAACTCCATATACCTCGCAAAGTGCCTCAAGCGCCTTTTGGAAACATTCCAGCGGAGCCTTAACTGTACCGGCTCCAACTTGACCTATACCAGCCTTTTTGTGTGCGATGCCTGTATTAATTACAGGCTCTATACCTGTTTCTACAACTTTTCTAATATCAATACCAAGGCAAGTGCCCTTAAAATCCCAGCAAGGTATTGAGAAATTCGGATTATGGTCGATACAGATTTCAGCCATATCATTGCTTATGGAAAGAGCATCTCCAAAGCCGCCTGCTCCAACGAATCTTGTAACACCGGGCGCAGCAATCATTGCCATTGCTCCAACACCAAAGGCTTCTGTAATAGCGCTATCCCCCATATCTTGACAAGCATCATCTTGGGAGAAACCTGTAAAGAATAGCCCCTTTGGAGTATTAACAGGAGCAGTAAACCATCTGTCACCAAGGCCGGAAACTCTAATACCAAACTCGTAGCCGTTTCTAGTCATTGCAGTAACAATACTGCCCTCTTGGATTTTTCTTGCAGAATCCATTGCAGCTTTAGAATATGCCATCATTATGTTAAGGAAAAACTGCTCTGTCTCCCCTAAAAACTTAATTACGCTATGTAAATCTTCCTTATTAATATCAGCCTTAAGCAGGTAAGGAGCAATGTCCTTTAAAAACAGTGCAGAGGCGGCAATGTTACGCTGATGAAATTCATCGCCCATTGTTATAGCCTTGGCAACTATTACGTTAAGGTTCATACCGCCGTCAATAAGCTTAAGAGCCTTTGATAATGAGGGGCCAAGTACATCCTTCATCCAGTGAAGCCTATTTACAACTTCTTCACCATATGCACCAAAGCGTAGAACCTTGCCAATACCCTCGTTCATTGTGCAGTATGCTCTGTTGCCGCCGTCTTTGTTTTCTATAACAAGCACAGCCATGTTTCCGGAGGTTATGCCACCCATTGGCCCTACAGCGTTAACATGGTGACATGGGATTAAATTAATTTCTCCGGCAGTAAGCATTTTGTGAGCCTCTGTCTCGTCTTTAGCCCAGCCCTCAAAAATAAGTGCCCCGTAACAAGAGCCTTGTATCGGCTCTGCCATTTGTTCAAACTTAATGGGTGGGCCGGCGTGTAGCAAGGTTTTACCTTCCAGCTCTTTGATAACAGATTTAGCAGGAACAACGTCCATCAAAAACGGTTGTGCAGATAATATCTTTTCAGTCACAGCCTTGTTAGCTTCATCTATAGATTTATAAATCATAAAATATACCCCCTAGCAATTTCTTAGTCTTTCCAATAAGCCTTGCATTTTTTTATTTCCCCCGGCAATAGGTGACCAGTTGTACTGAACCACTTCTCCACCATGGTTTTGGATTGGAGCAGAGAATTTATCCAAGCCGATGTTTATAACCTTTACTGGGCTATTAATAAGGTTTTCATTACTTTCACACTGCTGGGCAGATGGCTTAGCGTTTAAAAATTCTAATATATCAATAATTGTAAATACTGCCTTGGCGTTTGTATCCATAACTAACACGCCAGCTTCTCTTAGAATTTCTGTTTGCTTGCTGAAGCTTTGAATATCCTCGTCTGTACCACAGACAGAGGCAACAAACACAATATCCGCACCTAGGCTATTTTTGTGGGCAATAACTTTTTTAATCGCAGGAACTAGCTCCCCAGCCATGTCCTCGCTTGCGCCGTAGCCAATTACATTGTCAATAAGCACTACAGCAACATCATTTCTGTCCAGTAGACTTTCAATGGCATTAACTCTTGTGGAAGGGTCAATCATTGGGTGAGGACGGCCTTGTGTATATACGTCATCGCCAAAGTCAATGATTTCATGGCCATCATGCTTTAGCATATATCCTTGAAAATGCTTTCCGTCATCGCTTATTCCAAAGTATTCCCCTAAAATCATAGCAGCTTCACCAGCCAACGTGCCGCCGCAGTAAAAACCGGCTATTTTTCTTTGTGCAGGAGATTTTTTTATATTTTCCAGCGTCGGTATGATGCCTTCAAAAGCCGACTTCTTATCCAATATATCCTTTGCACATTGAACAGCCTGTAATGCTGCCTGCTCTAATGTCCAAGCGTAGCTTACATTTTTTAGGGCTTCTGTTGGCCTTGTGCCTAAAAATATAGCTACTATTTGCTTGTCAATTGTTTTAAAGGCATCTATTATTTTCGCCATTACCGATTTAGCCGGAGGCTTTGATATGAACACGATAACGTCTGTATTCTCATCTTGGCTTAGCATTTTCAAAGCAGCTAAAGCAGATATACCGCCTATATCCTCCGATAAATCCCTGCCACCAAGTCCAATGGCGTGGGAAACTCCAAAGCCGTTTCTGCCTATTATAGTGGAAACCTCTTGAATACCTGTTCCGGAAGCACCCACAATGCCAATATTACCTTTGTTAATTACATTTGCAAAAGCCAATGGAACCCCGGAAACAATACCAGTACCACAGTCAGGACCCATAACGAGTAAGCCCTTTTGGTCAGCCTTTTGTTTTAATTTTTTTTCAGCTTCAATTGAAACATTGTCGCTGAATATAAATACATTCATGTTTCTATCAAGAGCCTTGTCTGCTTCTGCTCCTATGTATTCTCCCGGAATGGAAAATAGGGCTAGATTTGCGCTTGGTAAATATTTAAGCGCCCCATCAAGTGTTCTGGAAGATGGTATAGAAGAATTTCCGGAAGCAGAAGCCTGCTCTTTTATAAACCTCTCCAGCTCATCTTCTATTTTTGGAACTAAATCGCTGTTTTCGGTGTCAATAACAATACATATATCGTTAGGGCCGGCTTCGTCAAGCTCTTTGACATACATGCCTGTATTTTCAAAAATCTCCTTATTGGCCTGTGTGCCCATCATTATTGATACTTTTTTTACACCTTCTGTATTAGAAAGCTTTCCGCTTAACAGCATTAGGTTTACTGAATCTTGATATGTATTCTTTTTCAAAAGCCCGTGAATCATAAATTCACCTTCCTCATCTTATAAATCTAATTTTAAGTCTCCGTATTTTATCCAACCCATTTTTCTAAATATCTCGGAAAAAACAAAGGTTAACACGCAAGGCGCAATAAAGCATAGTACAGCTATCTTCAAATAAATTTCTCCTGTAGGAACGCCCATTTCAGTCAATTTTGCCAAAACTCCAAGAGGTGATACAAGACCAGAGGTTCCTGTTGCAGCAGCACTTGTAACGCTTTCTATTTTAAAAACTGTTGTTGCAATTGGCCCTAATATGGCTGAGGTAATTGTAGGAGGAACCAATATAAGAGGATTTTTTACAATGTTACCAATCTGAATCATAGGTGAGCCTAAGCCTTGAGCAACAAATCCTTTTATGCCATTTTCTCTAAAGCTTTGAATAGCAAAGCCCATAGTATGGCTGCAGCACCCAACAACAGAAGCGCCGGAAGCCAAGCCGCTTATACCTATCATCAGACCAATAGCTGTACTGCTTGTAGGTAGAGTAAGAAGCACTCCCATAATAGATGAAACCAAAACGCCCATTGGAACAGGCTGTAATTCAGTAGCCTTAACAATAACATCGCCTATTTGAAGCATAACTTGGTTTATCCCAGGGCCAACAAGCGCACCAGAGATAGTACCGCCTAATATAGTAACGGCCGGAGTAACTACAATATCTACAGGTGTTTCCTTAGAAACCATTTTACCAAGCTCGGCACCTACTACCGCAGCAATAAACGCACCAACAGGGCCGCCAAGAGAGCTGCCCACAGCGCCGCCTACAACGGAGGAAAAAACAACCAATAAAGGCGCTTTAAGCCCGAACGCTACAGCAACAGCAATACCAGGGCCGCCTAAGGCTATAGCATTCTTTGCTACAACCTCAGTAAAAAACGTAATACCTAGCTGCTCGCCTACAGTTCTGAAAATAACGCCTGTAATAAGCGTAGCAAACAAACCAAGAGCCATATACGACAAAGCATCAATAAGATACCTTTGAACGCTTATTTCTATCTGCTTTCTTTCTAAAAACAGAGCAAACTTTCCTTTTTGCTTTGTTTCAGCCATTAAAATCCCACCTTAGTCAAAAGTTAATAATACCTTCTACAGCAGCGTTCATACGCTGCCTTAATTAAAAGAGATAAATTTTAAAATCTTAAAAGCTATCTGCAGTTCAATTATTTCTTCAGAGTCCTTAAAATTAATTTTAGAAATGTCCTTTATTTGCTCCAGCCTGTAGCTTACAGTTTTTGGGTGGACAAACAGCTCGTTGGCTGTTTGCTTAATATGCTGGTTATTTCTTAAGTAAGACTCCAAAGTACCTACCAGATTCGATTTTTTGTTATTGTCATAATTTATTAAGGTGTTTAAAGATGCCGGTATATAGGCGCTTAAGGAGCTTTTGTTTGGAAAATCCCGCAAGAGCTTAAAAAAGCCCAGCTCCTCAAATAATATAATTGCATTTTTTCCGTATATACTTACGCCTAATTCAACAGCCTCTACAGCTTCGTTATAGCTTTTGCTTATATCCTCATAGCTTGTGGCCATGCTGCCTATTCCTGCGGCAAAGCAGCCTTCGCTTTTATTCCAGGAATAATGCTTCTTAAAGTCTGCCAACGTGTGTTTTATTTCCTTTAAAACCTTTTTTGCGTCGTCAGCTTCGGAATATGTAAGCAAAATTATTGCTTTGTCATTTTTCATACGGTATACGCCGTCAAGCTTTTCTATTATGGAGCTGACAATTTTTTTCATAGTCTCATGCTCTTTAAGCAATTTGTCATCAAAGGACAAGGCAACTACAACATGGGGGCTTTTTAAATCTATCCCGGCTATATTTGCCCGTTCCAAAAGATACTTATTATCCTTTAAGGTTCCAAAGAACAAATCGCTTATAACATCGCTCATGAAGTTTTTTTCAACCTCATGAACTATAAAATCAATTGTCATCTTATGGCTTATGTTAGTACAAACCGTTTCTATTGCTATAGTGTCCATTTCTTCTACTTCTTTGTTTTTTTCTATAACAGCTAGATATGATTTCGTATTCATAAAGCCAACTACCAGAAAGACTTTTATAGTGAACCACTTACCTGCAAGCTGAATTTTACTTTGAAAGCTGCTTTTTCCATGCTTACTCAAGGCCTTTAAGGTCACTCTGTTTATATCCATGTTTGTAGGAGTATTTAAGGTTTTGTAAATTACGTTAAAGCTTTTGTCCATAAAAACCATAGGGTTTTTAATTAGCTCCCTAAGGTTTTCCAATATATCGCTTACAGAATAATTATTTAAAGCCATTTCGTTAAATTGGTCGTGGACTTTTTTAAAATACTCCAGCTTTCTTACTTGACTGTTTAAAATTTCAGCAAGGACAGGATACATTAAATCCGTATAAAAATTGCTGCGGGGCACTTTAATTATTGGGACGTTGTTAATGTTACCCCAATTAATTAGAGCATGAGGTACCTCCGAAAAGGCTTTTCCTACCTTTATAATAAGCGCACTAATATTAGAGACTGCAAGAAGGCTGCTGAAAAATTCCGCAAGTGCTTCCTCGGAATATTCTTTAAAGGGCACAAGGCTGGTTATTAATGCCTCATTACCTCTAAGCCATTCTCCTATTGTTACGTCCTCAATAATTGTGATGCCGTGTACCTCATTTGTAACGCCATAATGGCCGCCCAATAAAACTGCGTCCTTATAGGCATCTAATTTTAATAAATCTTGTACAATAAACTTCATAATTTACCTCATGCATTAGGTTATTTTATTATAGGCATATGAATTATCAAAGTCTTTATCCTTTTAGTATAATTATTTCTAAAAAATATATCCGCTCTATGACATTATCATTATACCAAAAGTCAAAAAACCTAGCACTTCAACATTCGAGGAGGTGACTAATAACAATTACCAAAATAATAGGGGAAATTTCAGTACATTTTCTGAAACCAGCTTAGCGCACCATAAGAAAAAAGCTTGGCACCCTTTTCCCACTTTGGCATAATGTATATGTAAGGGAGGTGTAAATCTAATGGAAGAAAACTATAACCACACTAGCGAGCCTAGCGAACCTTTATATGGGACACAACCTGCTTTGGGTGAATTCCAGAGCGGAATTTTTAAGCAAATTTATTCGCCAAGCCTTTCTTATGCCATGGAAATGGAAAGAAGATATATATTTCAAAATATTGCCAGCGATGCAGATAAGCTAGAGCGAGAGGAGCAAGCCCGTAGGGGACACCGCGCAGATGAGGTGCAAGACCACACCCATGAATTTTTGGGTAGCGTAGAGGTTTCAGGCAAAAGAGAGCCGCACATTCATAAGTTTGCCGGGGTGACTGGACAAGCAATTCCCATGGGCAATAATAACCACTATCATTTTTTAAAATCCGGCACAGATAACTTTGACGACCACTCTCATGAGCTAGCAGACAGCACAGGGCCAGCCATTCATGTAGGCAACGACACCCATGTGCACTATTTAAAGGGGCGCACAGATTCAAGCGAAGGTCATGTCCACAACTACAGGTTTATTACACAAATTGAAACGCCATTTTGGAGCTACGCACAGGAGGACTAATAATTTTTTGTATAAAACCTCACCCTAAGGGAAAATTAAAAGAAAAAGGGTGAAGCTATGAAAAGAAAACTAAGCTTTTTGTTAATAACAACATTTATTATAGGTGTATGTACTGAAATTGTTTTTGGAAGCTCCCTTGAAATTGTAAAGGTTAACCCAGCGAGGATAATAACTTCCTTAACGGGGGACGTTAATGGGGATAAACACCCCGATGCTGTATATTTACGAGGGATAGGCTTTAGTCAAGAGGGGTACAAGGACATTACCCTAAATGTTGTGGACGGAAAAACTAAGAAAACTACCACTATAGACCTTAGCGAAAACATGGGCTACATGCCTTATTTGTTTCTAGGGGATTTTACCGGGGACAAAAATGAGGATATTTTAATAAAAATTGACTCCGGCGGAAGCGGCGGATTTGTTTATGGATATATTTATTCCTTTGTGGTCAACAAACCCGTACTGCTTATTTCTACCGAGGAAATTAACAACAAGTACACCTACACGGTGAACTATAAGGATAATTACAACGTAGAGGTAATAAGCAACGCTCTAAAAACCGTATATCTTGTAAATATAGAATACAAGGGAGCCGAGTATCTAAGCGAAATATACGACCAAGACGGTAAGCTGAAAAAGAATATTGAAGGCTTTTCTATACCTGTAAGCGAATTTACGCCTATAGGCTCAAACGATAATGGGCGGTACTCCTTGTTTGTGATACAGGGTATTGCAGGGCAGTATGATGCGGATAGGGTGTGCTCCGAGGAAAGTATTTTTGATTTTGAGAAGGATAAATTTGTTTTGTCACAGCAGTATACAAGAATCGTAGGCCAAGAGCTTGAATAATGAAAAGGGGTAATGCTAAACTGGACGGTTTAGCATTACCCCTTTTAACATAGTTATTGTAGAAAATTTTATATACCAATTTTTTGACTGCGTTTTTCCATGAGTATAGTATTTTTCCATTTTCCAAAGCGGTCACAGCCTATTTTTTCTCTGTAGCCTACTACTCTAAAGCCGCATTTTTTATGTAGCTCAATACTTGGAATGTTGTCCTCTAATATTACAGACTGCAAAGTCCAAAACCCAGCCTCCTCGGACTTTTCAACAAGCCCGGACAGCAGTCTCGACCCAAGCCCCATGCCTTGATACCCTTTGTCCATATAAATACTGCTCTCTGCCACACCGGCATAGACGCAGCGGTTTGAAGCAGAAGACAAAGCAGCCCAGCCTGCTATATGGTTATCTACACATATAACCAACCTGCACACTTTAAGCCGGGAGTTGTCCCATTCCTCGTAGGAAGGACAGGAGGTTTGAAAGGTAGCTATGTTTGTATCCATGCCCTCCTGATATATTCTGCTTATATCCTTCCAATCGCCTTGCTGTGCTTCTCGTATATAAATATTCATAGTATATTTCACCTTTTTATTTTTTTAGGCTTTGTAGCATTGCCAACAATTATTATATTAAAAAATCTCTAAATTTCAATACTGTTATTCGGAACCGTCAAAAAAATTAAATTTTTCTTATTTATCTGCATAATCATTTTTAGAATAGACATAAAGAAAATTTTGATGTAAAATACTTGGGAACTATTCAAAAAATTTGGAGGAACAGCAATGAGTCTATATAAGGAATGGATTGAAACAGCATACGACAAAAACGGCAAAAGCGTGTCAAAGTTTTGGGACACCTATTTACCACTTGAGCAGAGAATTTATGAGGAATTAATTGGGAATAATATAACAGAAATCAATGGAACGGTAGCCGAGCTAGCAAAAAAATATAGTCTAACCCCTTATCAGATAGCAGGCTTCGTGGACGGCATAAGCGGCGCTTTAGACCAAGAGCTTAAGATTGAGGAGCTTGCAGAGGATACACAGCTAAACCTTACCTTCACTTTTGAGAGGTTGTATAAAAAGATGGTTGAGTACAAAGCAACTCACCTATATACCCTTCCACAGTGGGACAAAATTTTCACAGAGAAGGAACGCAAGGAATTTTACAGAGATCAGAAAAAATCAGGCACATTTATAAGAGACGAAAAAATCGGCAGAAATGACCCATGCCCATGCGGCAGCGGTAAGAAATACAAAAAGTGCTGCGGAATATGATAAGCAGTCACATCAATACAGTCATCAGCACCATGGGAAGTGACCCAATGCAAGACCATGACATAATGGAAAAGGCAGGAGAGGTTTTAAGAAGGGGCGGATTAGTGGCTTTCCCAACGGAGACCGTTTACGGCCTTGGGGCAAACGCTATGGATGCTTGTGCTGTAAAAAAAATCTACGTTGCAAAGGGGCGGCCTTCGGACAACCCTCTTATTGTTCATGTGGGAGAGCTTGCTGCTGTAGAAGGGTTGGTTGAATCCATACCAGAAGCCGCCGTAGCTTTAATGAAAAATTTCTTCCCGGGGCCTTTGACCTTGATTTTTAAAAGTAACGGAACCATACCCACGGAGACTACAGGCGGTCGAGATACAGTAGCCATAAGGTTTCCCTCGGACAAGCTTGCCCAAAGGCTAATCAAAGCCTCGGGTGTGCCTATTGCCGCTCCCAGTGCTAATCTTTCCGGCAGACCCAGCCCAACACGGGCAGAGCATGTTATATCAGACCTTAGTGGTAGAGTTGACATGATAATCGACGGAGGGGAGGCAACCCTCGGACTTGAATCCACTATTGTTGATGTAACGGGAGAGGTGCCTTTGTTACTACGCCCCGGCTCTGTTACTGCGGAGATGATTGGGGCAGTGGTTGGACGGATTAATCGATACAGCTTTACCGGTGGGGAGGAGCATGAAGCGCTGGCTCCCGGCATGAAGTACAAGCATTACGCTCCAAACGCTCCGGTTACCTTAGTCATAGGTGAGCAGGATAAAATTGCCGAAAAAATTAAGCAGTTAATTCTTCTTAACCATGACAAAAAGGTTGGAATTATGTCTGCGGAGGAAACAAAGGGCAAATATGAAGCATTGGGAGCTGAAGTAATTACCCTTGGGAGCATCAATCACCCCGAAACCATAGCACGGAGCCTTTACGCCGCTCTTAGGGAGCTGGACGAAAAGGGCGTGGAGGTTATTTTCTCAGAAGGCTTTTCCGAGGAGCACTTGGGGCTTGCAATAATGAATCGGCTTAAAAAAGCCAGCGGATTTAACATTATTAATGTTTAAAGGATTTGATATTAATGCAGCAGACAAGGATTTTATTTGTTTGTACCGGAAATACTTGCAGAAGCCCTTTGGCGGCTGCTATCGCCAAGTCGGTTTTTAAAAGTGCCGGTATACCTGCGGAGGTTAGCTCTGCCGGAATATCCGCTTATGAGTTTGGCGGCTACAGCGAAAATTCCGTAAAAACGGCAAAGGCTATGGGGTTGACCTGCGAAGGCACCCCAAGGCAGGTTAGACCCGAGGACATTAATAATTATGATATTATACTAACAATGACAAACAGCCATAAGGCGTTTTTAAGCAGACTGTTCCAGGACAGCCAGGGGAAGGTTTTTACAATATACGAGTATGCCGAGAACAGCAGCGGCGATGTAGCCGACCCCTTTGGACTTAACCTAAACGCCTATATGGAATGTGGTAAGGAGCTAAGAGCCTTGATTGAAAAGATTCCCGAAAGGCTAAAAAAAGATGTAAAGGCTGTGTTTGCCATAGGCTGTGACCATGGCGGCTATCAGCTTAAGCAGGAAATTCTCACATACCTTGACAAAAACAATATTGCTTACAAGGATTTTGGCACAGACAGCGAACAAGCCTGTGATTATCCAGAGTTTGCCAAAAAGGTTTGCGCTGCCGTGCTAGAAGGTCAGTGCCGCTTTGGACTGCTCATTTGCGGAACAGGTATTGGCATATCTATAGCGGCTAACCGCCATAAAGGTATAAGAGCCGCCCTTTGTCATGACGTTTTTTCAGCAAAGGCAACAAGACTGCATAATGATGCAAACGTTTTGGCTATGGGTGGTAGAGTTATTGGAGCTGGACTTGCCTTGGAGATTGTACAGGCTTTTATGAGCACCGATTTTTCAAACGAAACAAGACACAAAAATAGAATAAGTCAAATTGACCAGTAAGGGGGATTTATAATGGGCGAACTATATGTAATTAAACATCCGCTAATTCAAAACAAGATTACAATGCTAAGAAGTGTAGATACAGGGAGTAAGGAGTTTAGAGAAATTCTTGAAGAGGTGGCTACACTAATCTGCTATGAGGCCACTCGTGACGTTCCCCTTATGGAAACATCTGTGGAAACCCCTATTTGTGTTACAAAGGGAAATATAATCGAGAAGAAATTTGCCATTATCCCAATTCTTAGGGCTGGCATAGGCATGGTTAACGGTATGCTTAACCTTATGCCTACGGCAAAAGTAGGACACGTTGGGCTGTACCGTGACCCGGAAACCTTAATGCCTGTGGAATACTACTGCAAGCTGCCTGTTGATGTAGCAGAGAGGGATATTCTTATTGTAGACCCAATGCTTGCTACAGGAGGAACAGCCTGCGCCGCAATCGACTACCTTAAGGAAAAGGGCGCTTCCAATATTAAATTCTTGTCAATCATCAGCTGTCCAGAGGGAGTAGAGAGATTGCAGAAGGAGCACCCTGATGTAGATATTTACACAGCCGCACACGACGAAGGGTTAAATTCCCATAGCTATATTGTTCCCGGGCTTGGAGATGCCGGCGACAGGCTTTTCGGTACAAAATAAAAAAATGAAAATTTACATTGAAAATGAATATATTAGAAGGGAGAGCTAATCTTGAATTACAATCTTCTGCTGTATATATCCTCTTTTGCCTGTGCATTCGGGATTTCTCTCCTTGCTACACCCTTTGCCAAGAAACTTTCGGTAAAGGTAGGCGCAATTGATTACCCCAAAAAGCGAGGTATGCATAAGGAGCCTATTCCCCGTATGGGGGGCGTTGCTATTGTCCTTGGGTTTATGCTTACTATGCTTATCGTTGCCCCTTTTGTATCCGAAATAAGAACAGGGCAGTTTATAGGGTTTATTATTGGTGCCTTGATTATTTTTGTACTTGGAATGTTGGACGATATATACTCTGTCAGCCCGAAGGTTAAGCTGGCCTTTCAGCTTGTGGCGGCAATCATTGTAGTGTACTCCGGCACAAGAATCAACTTTGTCCTTTGGCCCTTTCACGCATATATAGCTAACTTTAGCGCACCTGTTACGCTGGTTTGGATAATAGGGGTTACCAACGCTGTAAATATTATTGACGGCTTGGACGGCTTGGCGGCCGGTGTTTCTGGTATATGCGCTTTTTGTCTTATGGTTTTATGCTTTATATCGGGAACCCCCGAGGCTGTTGTGCTTACAGCCGCTCTCGCAGGGAGCTGTCTTGGGTTTTTGCCCAGGAATTTTAATCCTGCAGAGGTAATTATGGGTGATACGGGAGCGCTGTTCCTTGGGTTTGTGCTGTCTGTTACCTCAATTATTGGGGTTTTTAAGAGTTACGCCCTTGTTTCCGTTATAATAGCCGCCTTTTCTCTTGCGTTGCCTATTTTTGATACCGCCTTTGCTATGATTCGCCGTGCCTTAAACGGCAAGCCCATAATGGAAGCTGATAGAGGACATCTTCATCATAGGCTTATTGATTCTGGGTATACACAAAAGCAGGCTGTTGTTATTTTATATTTGCTTAGTGCATTATTTGGGGTTATTGCTATTTTAATCGCCATACGGGACATTCGTGCCGCCGGGGTGGTTGCTGTTTCTGTAGTTGTTTTATTTTTAATGATTCATGTTTATAGGAGCAGAATAAAATAGGTAGATTAGAAAGTATCTATTTTTCTATCTAATAATAATAATCACAAAAGATGACATAATAAATAAAATAGTAAAGGAGCATTGTTGTTATGGCTTTGGAAATTACTGGTGCAAATTTTGAACAAGAGGTATTAAGTAGTGATTTGCCGGTTTTACTTGACTTTTGGGCTCCATGGTGCGGACCATGCAAAATGGTTTCGCCTATTATTAACGAGCTTGCCGACGAGCTTAAGGGTGTTGCCAAGGTTGGCAAGGTTAACGTAGATATGGAATCAGGGTTGGCCGCCAAGTATGGGATTATGAGTATACCTACTCTAATGTCCTTCAAAGATGGCAAGATTCATCAAACCGCAGTTGGAGCAAGAGACAAGGATTCTATCAAGAAGTTATTAGACTAATGTGAGTTGCGAAACTCAGTTAGAATAGTGTTGCAAGGGGCGCTGTGGGGAACAGCGCTTCCCCCCTCACCCCTTTTTTTAGTATGGGGGAAAATATATGCCTAAATCAGCCTTTGCAGAATGGAATATGCTTCCTATGCGAGAAGCAAAAAAATACCTTGATACAGATAAATCTATTGTACTGCTGGACGTAAGAGAAACTATTGAGCGTACAAAGGAATATATAAAAGGCAGCATAAACATTCCATTAGACTCTATAACCAAAAAGGTAATGGAAGATATTTTACCCGACAAATACACAAAGATTTTTATTTATTGCAAAAAAGGCGTGGACAGCAAGAAGGCCTGTATAGAGCTTACGGAAATGGGCTATCAAAACGTTACGGACATAGGCAGCATAGACTGCTGGAGGTACGGTCTGGAAACGGGAGAGCAAACTGCAGACGAAAGATAGGCGAAATGGATATGCTATCATTTCTTTTTCCAAAGGAATATGTAAAATCAATATTTGAAATAAACTACACGGCCCTTTCCTTAAAAAAGATTAAGGGCCTTATTTTTGATATAGACAACACCCTTGTGCCCTTTGATGTGGAGCGCCCAACTGAAAAAATCATAGAGCACTTCAAAAATCTTACGGAAATGGGTTTTAAGCTATGTCTTGTATCCAACAACAAGGAGCAGAGAGTAAAGCTGTTTAGCGAGCCGCTGGCTCTTACTGCCGTTCACAAGGCTAGGAAACCAAGGCGTGGGGGAATAAAAAAGGCTCTATCCATGCTGGGCACCAGCCCAGAGGAAACAGCCATCATAGGCGACCAAATCTTCACTGATGTTTTCAGCGGAAACAGGACGGGGCTATACACCATTCTGGTAGAGCCGGTATCCTTAAAGGACGAGCTTACCGTCAAGATTAAGCGTGCACCGGAGAGAGTTATTGTTAACATGTATAAGAGGCGGAACATAAAAAATGTGTAATACGGCGACGTATTACACATTTTTTTTGATTTTCAGACCTTGGGGGAGAAAACCTTTTTTTAGACGGCAAAAAAAGGTTTTCTCCCCCA
>CAYWBF010000018.1:0-15063 GCA_964456085.1 uncultured Eubacteriales bacterium | reverse complement strand
TGGCAGAATTTTCCTATTTATCAAAATTAATCCAATAAAAAATGCGAAATATAAATTCTTTGGGTTCAATTTGAAAATATTTGCAGGTAAAACGAATATTTTTCAAAAATTATTTTGGTCAAAAAACGATATACATACCAAAATTGTCGAATATACTATAATTAGTTCATTATTGTGAATACATTTGCAATTTCGACAACTAAATTTTCAAACACAAATTTCATCAGTACATATAGGCAGCCTATGAAACATGCAATATTCATTAGTCTGGAGCCGTTTGATTTTTTGTCCGGGTCAACAAATACCTCGAAAATGGTTTGCAGGCAAATAATTAAAAAAATCTGCCCAAGCAGAACAAGAGCTTCATACATATTGTACACCTCACAATTAATAAGGAATAATTTAAAAATACTTAAGCTTTGAGCAAAAATAACAAAAATAATAAGGCCATGCAACAAAATACCCTAAAACTCATAATATGTTAAGCGGGTGTTTTATACTCATACCAAATTTCTTAGGAATCGCATGTTGTGGTTCCTCTTACTTATTCTATTCGTAAATGAATGAAAATATTTGTTTGATTAGAATAAAATCATTTTTACTTTACGTTGACAAACGGTGGTTTGGGGAGGGTGGCCTAATGTTCTTGAATATTTTGTTCATGTTTTCGTACGTAACAAACAGTAACTCATTTCCACAGCCTCTTACTCAAGATGAAGAAGCTAAATATCTGGACGATTATAAAAATGGCGACAAGTATACCTCCGACGAAGCAAAAAATATATTAATCGAGCGCAATCTGCGTCTCGTTGCACATATAGTAAAAAAATACAATAACTATTCCAAGGAAAATGAGGACCTAATCTCCGTAGGCACAATAGGGTTAATAAAAGCCATAATAACCTTTAAGCCGGGAAAAGGCACACGCCTGGCGACATATGCTGCAAGATGCATTGAAAATGAGGTTCTTATGTTTATTAGAACCAGCAAAAAACACGCCAACGAGTTATATCTTCAAGAGCCTATAGGAATAGACAAAGAAGGAAACGAAGTCACAATGGAAGAAAAAATTGCCGACGAAAGTGGCAGTATTGATGAACAGGTTAATCTAAAGCTTCAAATTAAGGTTCTGTACGACAAAATCAAAAGCGTGCTTAAAGGTAGGGAAAAAACAGTTATTAACCTGCGATACGGTTTAACGGACGGCAAAGAGGTTACACAAAGGGAAATTGCAGATATGCTTGGGATTTCTAGGAGCTATGTGAGCAGAATTGAAAAAAAGGCTTTGAAGAAGCTTTCAAAAGAGGTTTTTAATTAGCATTTGCTCTATGATATCCGTCTCGTTATAAATGCTTAGAATACTGCAAAGGAATAAGGCTTAACATACTTAAGGCGGCGCTGCCGCCTTTTTACTTTGTAACAATAAATTACCAAATTCGACAATTAATACAACTAGTGCTTTACATAAACATGTTATTTTGATATAATCTAAAAAAGTTGCAAAATAATTTTACGAGGAAATCATGGGAGAAGCAAGCTTTAAATTTTTGATTTTAAGCCGTGGTTATCTTGCCGAGGAGAGTTTTCGGGAAGCAGAAGCACTTGCTGTACAAACCGGAAAAAGCTTTTTGGAGGTTCTGATTGCCAATGGGTATGTGTCGAAAAATCAAATTTGTCTCATTTTGGATTCCGTGTACGGTATTAACTATTTAGACCTAAGCCAAGCGCACATAACGGACGAAGCTCTTAAGCTTTTGGGCTATGACGTGGTTATGAGGTATAACCTTTTACCTGTTTCGGTTAATGGTGGACGGCTTAAGGTGGCTATGGCTAATCCCTTTAATATCGAGAGCATAGACCATGTAGAGCTGATTACAGGACTTCATGTTGAACCGTATCTTGTGTTTAATAAGGAATTGCAGGTTTTTATAAATAAATTTTATAGAAACGTACAGATAACAAATATTGCCTCACAGTTTCTTGTGGAGGAAAGCATAAAAAGAAACAAATATATAATTGACGACAGCCTTAAGGCGGCTTTGCAAAACGCACCGGCGGTTAGGCTTATTGATTCTCTTATAGAATCGGCTGTGCTGTACTCTGCCAGTGATATTCATATTGAGCCGTTTGAGAGAGTTGTCAGAACCCGTTACCGAATAGACGGAATGCTTAAGGCTTTCCAAGAGGTTGACATCAGCCTTCATAACTACATAATATCCAGACTTAAAATCATGGGCGGCATGGATATTTCCGAAAAAAGACTTCCCCAGGACGGACATTTTAAAATTTCCTTTAACGAGCATAAGATTGATTTCCGCCTTAGCACGGTGCCTACCATTTTTGGGGAGAAGGCTGTAATAAGGTTGATTTATTCAGAAATATCTTGGCTGGACAAGCTTTCACTTGGATTTTTTGAAGATGATTTACAGAAAATAGAAACCTACCTAGAGCGCCCTCATGGCGCTATTTTAATAACCGGGCCAACAGGCAGCGGTAAAACTACTACTGTTTCCTCCTTTGTAGGTCAAATCAATAAAGAGGGCGTAAATGTTATTACCATTGAGGAGCCAGTGGAAAATATTATTTTTGGCGTTAATCAGATTTCTGTTAACTCTAAAATCGGACTAAGCTTTGCGAATACTCTGCGCTCTATTCTTCGCCAAGACCCTGATGTTATTATGGTTGGTGAAATTCGTGATGAAGAAACGGCATCGATTTCTGTAAGAGCGGCAATCACCGGGCACTTGGTTCTATCTACGCTGCATACTAATGATGCTGTTTCTGCCATTATTAGGCTTATAGACATGGGTGTGGCAGGCTATTTGGTTATGGCGGCCGTAAAGGTAATTATTTCTCAGAGACTTGTAAGGCGGGTTTGCCCACATTGTAGGATAGAGGAAAAATGCAGTGAGGCAGACTATGAAATCCTCGGACTACCTATGGGAGCTACAGTTTTTTCCGGAAAGGGCTGTGAGAAATGCTCAAATACCGGTTATTTTGGGCGTTTTGCCATATATGAGCTTTTGGAGATAGACGAAAAAATTAGAGCACTAGTCCAAGAAGGGCAATCCTACGAGGGTGTTAAAGCTTACCTAAAGGAAAAAAAGGCTCCAACCATGTTGGACTGTGCCAGAAAAAACGTTTTGCTTGGCAACACTACCGTTTCAGAGGTTTATAGAGCGATATTTGTTTAAGATGGGGTACATATGCCGTTATTTTTATATAAGGCAGTCGATAAAAATGGGCAAATAGTTTCGGGAAGGATTGAGAGGAGCGGAAAGGACGCCGTTTCTGACTATATTTATTCCAGCAGCTTAATTCCTATAGAAATAAAAAAAGCCGACCTGCTTCAAGGCGGCTTTTTAAATAGCAACATATCCGACTTTGGCAATAGGGTTGGCAGCAGGGATATGGCAATTTTTTGCAGGCAGCTTTCCTTTGTGCTGGAAGCCGGAGTTTTAATGGGAGACGCTATTGCCCTTATTCAGCGGCAAACAAAAAACAAACAGCTTTCAAAAGCACTAAGCAACGTTAACCAACAGCTGCATATTGGAAAAAGCCTTTCTGCTTCCATTTCCCAAGAAAAAGCATTTCCTACGCTTTTTTCAAATATGCTGAGGGTGTCGGAGTTTTCCTCTAATATTCCTCATATAATGGCAGAAATGGCATCTTATTACGAGAGAGAGGCAAAAATCTCACAGGAGGTTAAGGGGGCTTTCGCTTACCCTGCTATGGTGGGGTTTATGATGATTTGCGTTATTATTATTGCTATGATTTATGTGGTTCCAAGCTATGCTGAGATGTTTTTAACAAGCGGAGTTGAGTTGCCCGTGCCTACAAGAGCTTTAATTGCTACAAGCAATTTCATTATTACATACTACAGACAAATACTGGCTTTTATTGGACTTACGATTTTATTACTGATTGGATTTTTTAGAACAAGCACGGGAAAATCATTTATAGGGGCAACTCTAACGAAGCTTCCAGTATTTGGTGGGTTTTATTTAAAGCTTTTAAATCTGAGAATATCACAAACTCTTTATATTTTAATATGCTCAGGGGTGCAGGAGTTGGAGGCGTTGAAAATATGCGGAAGCGTTCTTGGAAACAGTCACCTTAGTTTTGGGTTAAACAAAATAATTTTAGCTATGGAGCAAGGAAAAGGGTTTGCCGAAGCGGCAGAGGGCGTTGGGGCCATTGAGCCTATACTTGTGAGCATGGTTAAAATCGGCGAGGAAACAGGCAAGCTCCAAAAAACATTGGAGAAGTGCAGCGGCTATCTGCAAAACGAAACAGAGGTAATTGCCGGGCGGCTTACAAAGCTGTTAGAGCCTGTGATAACGGTAATATTAGGGGTGGTGCTGGCTGTAGTGATGCTGGCTATTCTGCTCCCTACATTTTCTTTGATTAATGTTGTATAGGTAAGTTCGACTTAGGCTTGTGATAGTGATGTATAAGTTTTTTACAGGAGGCAGCAATGAGCAAGGGCTATACTTTTATTGAAACAGTTGTGGCCGTTGCGGTTTTTTTTGTTATATCAGCTGTAGGTGCAGGGGTATTGACCTATTCTGCATCTGCCAGCTCAAGGATTTATTTTTCCGAGATGCTTTTGGAAAATTTGCGTATCACCATGGATTTTATAGCAACCCATGTAGAGAGCGCAGATGCCATAGCTTTAAAGACAGAGCCTACTACAAATTCATTGTTGTATCTTCTAGTACAGGACATAGACGGTGCAAAAACAAACGAGCATATTTTTACATTTAACTCCAAGCTTGCTCCGGAAGCTACCTCCTACCATAGGGTTAACTTTGAAACTCAAGAACTAGCCTCATACATAAAAGATGTTCGTGCTTCCTATGATACAACGAAAAATCTCTTGACCATAGAGGTTACTACAGATGAAATCAAAAATTCCCAAGGTAGAATAGTAACGAAATCTATAAAATGCATGAGGGTTTTAGATTTGACGGGCAAACGAATTAATTTGGTTAAATAGGGTTGTATTGATTAGGTACAACCTAGTTGTTGGAAGGGAGATTATTCTCTATGGCTAAAAAAGTCATATTGGTTAAGCTTTCCTTAAATAAGCTTCAGCTTGCTGTTGCCCGGCTAAAAACTACAGCTATTGAGAACTGCGTAAGCTTCGACATAAACGGTAAGGCAATTTCTGACATAATATTCGACTACATAAGCGACTTCAAGGTTAGTACAAAAACGATGGTTGTTATTTTTGATTACCAGGCTCATGCCGCATTTCGGTTTTACAGCCTGCCTTCTTTGAAGGAGAGTGGCTTAAGCCTTGCGGTGACAAGCTTAGCTAAGGAAATGCTGTCCTTAGAATTTGATTCATATGTATATGACTATAGGGTGACGGCAAAAACAAAGGAAGAAACACGGATTATGCTTGCTGCGGTTAAAAAAAAGGTTATTATGCCTGTTTTCCATGACCTTACCAAACTAGGGCTTAAGCCGTTGTGCTTTGATATATTTGAAAATGCCCTTGCAGATTATTTTTTGCAGGACAATAAGGGGATTAGCTTGATATTGCATTATTTTAATTCTAAGCTAACCTTTATTTTTTTGAAGGACAACGAAATAATTGCCCATAGATATATGGAGGAGACTTGGGCAAAGGAACGTATTAGGCAGATTTTTGGATTTTATACAGACGTTGAGACTGTGGATTCAGTTTATTTTGTGACGGAGCCGCCTGTGTGGGTAGCTAGGTTTTTTAAAGAGAATGAGACATTCAAGCCCAAGCTGTTCTTGATAAATGATGACCGCCTTGCTTTTTTTGGGTTTTTAAAAAGAAAGGGTAAGCTGTAGGAGGCTATGGTTAATTTGAAGAAGGGGTTTACCCTTATTGAAGTGCTTATATCCTCTGTAATTATAGCGTTGCTTATTTCTCCATTGGTGGCAACCTTTTACCAGTCTGCCTTAAATTTTAAATTTGCCAGGGATTCATATTTGGCAAACAATCTTCTGCTTAGCCTTAAGGCAGAATTGAAAAACTCCATTAAAGCAACGGGTGATTGGGAAATTCCGTCTACAGGGGTTTGGAGTAAAATAGGCCGCATCAATTATGTGGCTGAGTATAGAACAGATATTTTCGATTTTATTGTAGAGTCTAGCTACCAAGGCTTGTCCTCACCAGGGATAGCATATAATATTGTGCTGGGTGAGGGAGAGCATGAGATAATAATTAATGAGCTATATGCTAGTGACACATTTAACATACTCATGGACGACCTTGAAAATGAGGCATCGCTTTTTATTAGTAGTAAGCGAAGTCAAAAGACATCTATTAACGTCTACGCCGAAAAACCTGACTTGGTTAAGGTTTTTTATAGGGAGCTTAGCTCACCTGTAATTGTCCATGTGCTTTCTCCTCCAAACGAAATTGGAAAGGCTACCATATCTGTAGCAATCTACTACAAAAATGATAGGCTCATCAAAAAAATGGAGGAGCAATTTATTTTTTACAAAAGAGAATAAGAATAATTTCTGCTAACAAAGGTGGAGCAATGAAAAATTCCAGAGGAAGCGCATATGTTTATGTTGTAATCGTTATGCTTACAGTGTTTTTAATGCTTTATACGGCTGTGACTATAACAGGGTACGAAATGAAGGTTAGCAAGGTTTTTGTCAAAAGCGCTGATATATACAGCTACGCCCTTAATATGGCAGAGGAGGCTTGCCTTCAAATTAATGCTTCAATGGAGATGCAAAGACAAGCGGCTCATGCTCAAGCGGTGGAAAATATTTTTAGTGAAGATATAGAAAAAATAATATTTTATGAAGCAGCATCACCTTTGGAGCCATACAAGGGTGATTTTTTCTTTAAAGAAAAGAATTCTTCTGTTACGGGAGCAAAAAATGTTCTTTATGAGAGGATTTTTATAAGAAATCTATATACCGCTATGCCTGTGGTATTTAATTTTAGTAAGCAGATTCAAGATGAAAATGCCGGAGGGATTCAGTTAAGTGCCCAAGCAATAAAGTCTGGGGAGAAATATGTTATTGAAATTACCGCAACAACTACCTCTAGCCAAACAACATATAAGGGGCAAATTGCTATTTCCGAAAAGCCGCACAAGGAGGTAGCTGAAATAGGCTATGAATGGAGGACGGTATCTCCACTTTTTTCCGCAAGAGAATTAACGAAGGTAGATTGGGCTGGCGTTAGAGAGCAACCCTTTGATGAGGATAATCCTTTGGTTATGCTGACGGATGATTCTGCTATAGATATAAGCAGCTTCTATGTTGACGGTAATCCAATACCTTCTGTAGTAATTTGCGGTGGAAATCTTAGCCTTACTGCTAGTGATGGCTTGAAAACAAAATTTACGGGAGTTATTGTATCTAACGGTGAAGTAGTAAATGACAGTGGGGGAATAATTACATTAAATGGAGCATTAATATCATCTAATGCTGTGCCAATACTTAACACTACCGTTGTTTTTGATGAAAATGTTATATTCAGTGTAAATTTCAAGGATAAATATATAAAAAGGCAATTATTTGACATATTAGGCTTAACTGCTTTCAATAGGATAGGAACACTTACGGTCACTGATGAGGTTAAGATTAGGGATATATTTAATTATTTAAAGCCTTCAGCAAACAAAACAGCGCTAACATTACTTGGGCTTCCCCAAATAAAATACGAACTATTGAATTTTAAGCAGGTTCATAAATAAAATAAGTAAGCAATAATTTTTCTGGCTTCTCCATAAAATCTCCATATTTCATATATAAAATTAGGTAAGTTAATTTATAGTGTTTCGGAAGGGGTAAGGATATGAAGAAAAATAAACTGCTTATTTTCGGAAGTGTTTTGGTTGTAGCGCTGCTTGCGGCTGTTACCGTGTACGGTGCAATGGAGTTGGGATTTATAGGCTCAAACAAAACTGTATGTGAGGTTTTACCAGGAAGCGGTGGAGCAGTGCAGGCCGCTGTTGTTACCAAGGATATTCAAGAAATAAAGTCAGAGCTTGCACCCAACAGCTATCCAGCATTAGCCGTTCAAAAGGGTATACCTGTGAAATGGACAATAAATGCCGACGCAAAAAACCTAAACTCCTGCAATAATGAAATTATAATTTCTGCCTACGGTATCTCTAAAAAGCTAGAGGTGGGAGAAAACATTATTGAATTTACACCAACAGAAACAGGAACTATCCGCTATAGCTGCTGGATGAATATGATAACCAGCACTATTTCCATTGTTGAGGATATAAATAATTTTGACACAGTAAAGCTTAGCGAGCAAATAAACAGCTTACCTCAAAAAACCGGGAGCTGCTGCAACTAAAAATATTCAAGCTAGACAGGAAGCGAATCGGTTTCTCGTCTGGCTTTTTATATTTAATTACTAAAATCGCAAAATCTTCTATCCACAACAAATGTATTGAAAAATTCAAAAAACTTTGCTAAAATAAAAACAAATTTTATTTACAAGGGAGGGTATTTATGGACAGAGATGCAATTAAAAAAATGTTACTGCCTCACGAGTTGTTGGACATTACAAAAAATTGCGCTGAAATAATTGTTCCTGAAAGCAGGGAGCATTTATTGGAAATGGCAATGGGTGGAAGTGAAAACATGACTTTTGATGTATCCTTTGAGATACCAGGAAAGGGTCTTGTTCGTGAAGCGTACGTTACTAAGTGTAAAAACGGCATAGTTGCAAACTATGACGATATTTATATGAGAAGGCGTGACCCAGACAGCATGGTTATAGCAGACGACCTTCCAACGGACAAAATGCGCCACGAGGAAAGGTTTGGCAAGAAGTTTGACGATATTCGTACTGAAACCTTTCAATGGATTAAGGAGCAAAAAAGCCTTATATTCCTTCCTTTCTTGTCGGGCAACGGCGATATGAATCTAGGCTACCCCTCACTTTTGGTTGTTCCTACCAATGCGGCGTTTTTTGCGGCTGCCCTTGCCGACTTGCAGGGCTTTATTCCTAAGGATAAGGTGCCTAACTTCTTTAAGCCTAAGGCTATTGTTTATGTTGCGCCACCTTTTAGGCATACACATTACGATGGTAAGCAAGTTGTTATTCACAACAGGCTTTTTGATATGCATGAGGTTTTTTCTTACAACCTATATCCAGGCCCAAGTGCCAAAAAGGGTATTTACGGCGTGCTTATTAACATAGGCGAAATGGAAAAATGGGTAACACTCCATGCTTCTACCGTTAGGGTAATCACTCCTTACGAGCTTACCCTCACTATTATGCATGAGGGCGCAAGCGGCGGCGGTAAAAGCGAAATGATTGAGCAGTTCCACAGACAGGATGATGGGCGACTTTTGCTGGGCACAAATATTGTGAACAATGAGCCTTTCTATTTGTCTATTTCGGATAAATCAGAGCTTCACCCTGTAACAGATGATATGGCTATGGCTCATCCTTCACTGCAAAACGACAGCAGAAAGCTTGTGGTAGCAGATGCAGAGGACGGCTGGTTCCTTCGTGTTAACCACATTAATGAATACGGCACAGAGCCAGAAACAGAAAAAAATACAATTCACCCTAAAAATCCGTTGGTGTTTATAAATATGGACGCCGTGCCAGGATCAACTTGTTTAATTTGGGAGCCTATTATGGATAAGCCGGGCAAGCCTTGTCCAAACCCAAGGGTTATTATGCCTAGAAGCTATGTTAACAACGCCGTTAAGGGTGCCGTTGAGGTTGACATCAGAAGCTTTGGTATTAGGACACCGCCCTGCACAAAGGAAAACCCTAACTACGGTATAGTTGGACTGTTCCATATGCTTCCTCCAGCCTTGGCTTGGTTATGGAGACTAGCCGCACCTAGAGGCCACGCAAACCCAAGTATTGTTGATGCAGCCGGTATGCACAGCGAGGGCGTAGGCTCCTACTGGCCATTTGCTTCGGGCAAAATGGTTGACCAGGCAAATTTATTGCTGCTTCAAATACTGCAAACCCCAAATACAGGCTATGTCCTCATTCCAAACCAATATATCGGCGCTTGGAAGGTAGGATTTGCCGGACAATGGGCTGTTAGGGAATATTTGGCAAGGAGAGGCGGCTTAAGATTTAGGCCGGAGCTTCTTGAGGAAAGCCGCTGCTCGCTTTTAGGATACTCCCTATCTTCTATAAAAATAGACGGTATTATGATTAGCAAGGGCTTCTTACAGGTTTACCACCAGCCAGAGGTTGGCAAGGAGGGCTATGACGCCGGAGCTAAAATTCTTACCGACTTCTTCAAAAAAGAAGTTGCTAAGTACAATACAAACGATATGCTGCCCCTTGGCAGGAAAATCATTGAGGCTTGTCTTGATGATGCCAGCGTTAGAGACTATATTGAGCTTGTACCAAATAATTTCTAATGAATTAAAAAAGGGATTGCCAAGTATGGCAGTCCCTTTTTTTCACATTTTGTTCACATTATTTAATGTGAGTTCGACGAAATTGCAAAAACCGCAATTTCGTCGAACAAAACGTGAAAATTGCTTCGCAATTTAAGCCGCTAAAGCGGCTTATTCGACTTCGTCGAACTCACGTTATTTAAAGCTTTTAAATCCACATATAGAGCCAAAGGCGCAGTAGCGACAGCTATTGTGCCTTTTGTTTTTTATTGGCTCTGCGGAAATATCACCTGTTAGCATTTGCTTACCGATTTCCTTTATTTTGTCGTTAACCGCTTGGCGCACCTCATTGAAGTACCCAAGAGGTGCAGTTGAGGAGCGAGCGGACACACCCTTTGAGGTAAGCTGCACTGGAATTATGGAGGAGTAGCCGCTTATGGCATTGTCCATTGCTTTAATTACCTCCTCGGATTCCAAAACAAGGCCACTCATTTTGAATGCCTTTAAAATTACCTCGTCCAGCTGGTCAGCACTTGGTACTACGTCAGAAATTATTGGGTCGTTAATATTAAAATAAAACACCCCACCGGGTAAAAGCTCACCCTTAACCTTGTCCTCTCCAAGCAGCTCCTTGCCGTTTTTAATGAGTGCGTCAAGGTACAGCATTAGCTGAAGCTGAACCCCGAAAAATACATCGTTTATGTCAAACCTAACATTTCCGCTTTTGTAGTCAATGATTTTAATGTAGGTATTCCCTTTTAAATCCAGTACGTCTATTCTGTCAATTCGCCCGGTGAGTAAAAAACGTGACTCATTGTTTATCCAAATCTCAATGGAATTTATACCAGTCTCCGGTTTAAACTCCAGCTCCGCCCCAAAAAATTCAAAATCTCCACGCTTAATGTGCTCCGACAGCGCCCATATGGATTTTTTGGAAACACGCTTAACTCTGTGAACCAAGTGACGCAGCCTAGAGGTGGACATATAGACCTGTGAACCTATGCTTGGCACAACGGTGTCAGCACATTCCTCTACATACTGGTCAATGCTCTTCTTAGTGACCTCACGCCAGGAGATACCATCTCTTTGTAGCACCTTCGTAAACTCCTCCAAAATGCCATGGAACAGATTGCCAATATCAATAGGAGCTACGTTAAAGATTTTTCGCTCGGTGGCCTTTAGGTTGTATTTCATGAAGTAGGAGAAGGGGCAGTTAACGTATTTTTCCAGTCGGGAAACGCCGATTACTATATCTTTGCCGTACAGCCGTTTAACTGATGAGCCATTTAAGAAGCGACTGTTTTTTTCTTCGTCAGCCATTATTTTGCTCATTTTTTTAATTTCGCCGCTGTAGTCGGGGTTATTGCCATACCATTTGTATAGGCCTGATTCTTCTTTGCTTACCTTGTCTGGGGATTTTCGCAGAATTGAAGGTATTTCCTTTAAGGTTGCTTTTGGGGTGGATATTTTATTGTAGAAGCTGATATTGGCTTCTACGTCCATATCTTGGGAAAGTGAGCCGGAGAACATATTGCCTAGTTTTTTAAAAATAGGGTGAGGACGTATGGCTTTCCCCTCAAGGCTGCCTGTAGCGCAGGTTAGAAAGAGCCTTTCAGAAGGTTTTGTTAAGGTAGAGAATAAAATAAACGGCTCTTTATGCATAGCCTGCTTGGGGGTAGGGGCTAACTCCATGCCTTGTGCGGCTAAGACAATTCTCTCGTCATCATTTAAAATGCCTTCCATACTGCCTTGAAAAATTTTATCCGAGGCTCCAACCAAAAAAAGCACCTTTATTTCCGGCAGCATGGAGCGGCTAAGGTCACCTATAACTACCTGGTCAGCGGCTGGGGGCAGAAGCCCAAGGTCTGTGGCGGCAAGGCCGGAATCCAGTATTTTTGCAAAGTCCTTTGGGTTTACCTGTTCTTCGCCAATGATTTCAACCATCTTGTCAAAAACGGCGCAAATCTTGCCGTAAATTTGAGAATACTCCCTTACCAGCAGCCCGTCTCCTTCCATTTCCTTGGCTTGGATAAACTCCGATAGCTTATCCCAAACCTTTAGATTGTCAAGCATACTAAAAATTCTTAGGGAGTATTCCTGTATGGAAGCTTTGCTTTTATTTGTTAAACCATTAATAAATGGGTGCAACGCCTCCATAAGTTGATTTTTAGCAAGATTAATTTCTTCAAGCTCCCACTGAGAAAGGGCAGAGTCACCAGTACCGACTTGGGCAAAACTTTCCATATGCCACTTATAGCCTTTAATACCATGTGCTAGGGCATAATTCTCCAGCAAATCAACTCGCCCCCTAGGGATCCCAGTTAAGCCTGTTTTTAAAAACCGAAACACGCTCTCGTAGCTAAAGCTTTGAGCCAGCACCGCTACAGCCGCCCTAATAAGCTCTGTAAGAGGGTTTGACAAAATATCCTTCTTCACGTCCATGAAAAAAGGAATATCGTATTCCGCAAATATGTTACTGATGGTTTTTTCATATTCCAAAAGGCTTCCGCTTAAAATCCCAATATCTCTAAAGCGGTAGCCCTCATCTCTCACAAGAGAAATAAGCTTATGAGCAACTCCTTCTATTTCCTCATAGCGGTTTTCAAATTCAAGGAGGTAAATTGAGGCGAGGTCATTATTTTCATAAGGTGTGGCAGCAGATGAAAAATAATTATAATACAAAAATTTCAACTGGGGAGAATTTTCAAGACGCACTGGAGTTTGCAGAACTGTCATTTCCTCTCTCTCCACATTATTCTCTACGCTAAAGCCATGAATCTTCTTTAATGTGTGCTTAGGCTCATAAAACGGGTCAATGGGGATTATATGGGATAGCCTGTCAAGACTAAAGCCACGGCTTGCGTTTATGGGGAAGGTTACTGTTACACTATCTGCTTTTTTTAGCAGCTTGAAAATTACCTTAAGCTCCGCAGGGGTAAAACCGGTAAAACCGTCAATCCAAATTTCTGCTCCCTTTAGCATACCCGATTCGCTTATCTTTTCGGAAAGTATGGATAAGGTTTCGTCAGTAGATAAGTAATTTTCTTTAATGTACCCCTTGAATCTTTGCAGTATTAGCTTAATATCCCTAAGTTTCAGGCTTAGGCTTGTGTCGGAGCCGCTGTTTTCGCTGTTCATGGCGGCGATACATTGCTCCAAATTCTCCTCGGCTATGTCGTATCTGTACAGCTCGCTAATGATACTGCTTAGAAGCTCAATGAATCCATCTCGCTGTGCCGCTTTGCCAAAAAAAAGAAGCTCGTTTCCGGCTTCGTTAACTATTTTTCGTAGGAGCATGTGCTTACCTGTATCTGTTAAAAGCTTACGCTTTGACATACCCACCTCAGAAAAAAGATGGTAGGAAAGCCGCCCAAAGCTTAAAACCTGGGCGGCTGTTACTGCAACCGACGCTGAAAGGCTGCACAGCGCTTTTTCGTATTGCAGGGTAGACTGTTCGGGGACTACCAAAATAAGAGAGTGGTTGCAGCGGTGGTTAATCTTCTCAGAGATTTCCTTAAGACAAAGGAAGGTTTTGCCGCAGCCAGAACCTCCTATAATATACCTTACGCTCATACATAGGAACCCTTTCCGTTATTTTCTGCCAAAGGGGCAGGATAAAAGGCAAAAGCCGCAGGCGTGTTTTCTTCCGTGGTTTTTTATGTAAAGGCTTCTTCTGGCGTTGCAGTGGTGAATATCGATTATGTCCTCTCTGTTTACCCCAGGTGCCCATTCTACATTTTTTAGGCTGTGATGAGGGCAAGCGTCTACGCAGATTCGGCAGTCACCGCATAAGGATTTGTATTCTACATTTTGCGGCCAAAGCTCCGGCGCAAGCGCTGATTTAACCAAAATAGCAGAAAGTCGTACCCTTGGCCCATAGGTATAGCTTATAAACAAGCAGTTTTTACCTATAAAACCAAGCCCGGCCTTAATTGCGCTCTCTTTAAAGGGAAATTCTGCAAGAAGGTCTATTTCGTCCTTTTGAGAGGGTTGAGGACGGTAAAAGCCAATGCCATGGTCCGCCAGTATTTTTTCAACGGCAGTTGCTTTCTCGTCAAGAGTGGCTCTAAGACTTGTCAGAAAGATATGATAATTTTCTTCCTTGTACGGTTTATAGGGAATGTCCTCATAGTAGGGTAGAGCCATAATTATGGCTGTATTATATCCTTCGTGGTCAATGGGAATAAAGCCTATTGTGCTTTGCTCTGGGAAAATTTCCTTGATTTGATTAATTACTTCCTTATTCATACAATCCTCCTGTTAAACTATAGTAAGCTTGCCGCAAACCTCTGCCAGTGCATTTGGGGTAAGCTCGCAAGCCATAACATACTGTGCCGGTATACTGACGTGGTGCAAATCAAACTCTGTGCTTTGTCTAAATCCGAAGCGTGTGTAATAAGCAGGGTCACCAACCACAAATACTGTGGTATAACCCATTTCTAATGCTCGCTTAAAGCTTTCATGTACAAGCTGGGCGCCAACGCCGTTTCTTCTGTACTCTAGCAAGACGGTAAGAGGCGAAAGCAATAGTCCTTCAAAGCCATTTGCGTTGTCAGCGGTTTCCACATAAGTCTTTGTAAGCATAATATGCCCTATTAACCTACCGTCCTCCTCTGCCACCAAAGCAAGCTCCGGCATATAATTTTCACTGCTGCGAAGCGTGACAACATAATCCTGCTCGTCGCCGTCAACTCCCTCTGCTGTTTCAAACGCCTTTTT
>CAYWBF010000017.1:0-15085 GCA_964456085.1 uncultured Eubacteriales bacterium | reverse complement strand
CCTCTGCATACATATGTTTTAACATCTTTTTCACGCTCAACCATTGCCTGTACGTAGTCATAATCAACGTAGCCTGCTGCTGAAAGCTTTTTACCTACCATCTTTATTGCTTCAAACTTATCCGCTGCCTTTTGTCCTAAAAATATATCAGATTTTTTTAAAATGCTGCTGCCGCTTTTTTCAGCACTCGCCGCTGATTTTTTGGTTTCCGCTGCTTTTGGAGCATCCTTTAACAGGGCGATTACCTTATCTGGCAGGGTTTTGTCTAAAAAGTCTGTAACGGAAATATGGTACGCATTGGGAACACGATTTTTTGCCCTTTGGGTAAGCTGCTGGTGCGTTACAACCATTTGGGCGTCCAGTGGAATTTCATTTATGGCAAAGTTTACCACAGGAATATTCATACCTGCTTGCTTAAGCTTTTTACCCAGCATGGAGGCACCCATTGCCGAAGAACCCATACCTGCATCGCAAGCAAAAATTATTCTGCTTATTCTTGAAAGGTCGATACTTGGCTGTTCAAGCTGTAAGCCTTTATTTTGAGCCGAGGCTTGCTTTGCTTTTTCAAGCTCCTCATCGTTCATTCTGTTAGCCGACGCCTTAACAAAAATGGAAGCAACCAAAAACGACACCACCGTAGCTACAGTAACACCTGCCAAAACTCCAAAGTAGCCGCCTCTTGGCGTCATTGCCAAAAGAGCTAAAATACTTCCCGGTGAGGGAGCTGCAACCAATCCTGCGCCAAAAATGGTAAAGGTCAGTACACCGGCTGCACCGCCGGCTATTACTGCAAGAATTAATAATGGGTTCATTAATACATATGGAAAATAAATTTCGTGGATACCGCCGAGGAAATGGATAATTATTGAGCTTGGAGCTGATTCCTTGATTGAGCCTTTGGCAAAGAAGAAATATGCAAGCAACACTCCCAAGCCGGGGCCAGGGTTTGATTCCAAAAGAAAGAAAACGGATTTTCCAAGCTCCTTAGCTTCCGACAAGCCAATGGGGCCAAGTATGCCATGGTTTATGGCGTTGTTTAGGAAAAGAATTTTTCCCGGCTCAACAAATAAGGAAACAAGAGGAAGAGCATTTAGGTCTACGATTACCCCTACGCCATTGGCAAGGATAGCGTTAAGGCTTGCCACTACAGGGCCGATTATTATAAAGGCAAGTAATGCAAGAATCGTACCAATAATTCCGGCCGAAAAGTTATTAACAAGCATTTCAAAGCCAGCCGGGATTTTACCCTCAAAGGCTTTGTCAAATTTTTTAATTACATACCCGCCAAGAGGCCCCATAATCATTGCACCCATGAGCATAGGTATATCTGAGCCTACAATAACGCCCATTGTTGCAATTGCACCTATAACGCCTCCACGGACATCAGCAACCATTTTACCGCCTGTATACCCTATCAGCAGCGGTAATAAGTAGGAAATCATAGGCCCAACAAGAGTCGACAGCTTCTCATTTGGAATCCAGCCTTTAGGAATAAAAAGCGCTGTAATTAAACCCCATGCAATAAATGCGCCGATGTTAGGCATAACCATTCCGCTTAAAAAACGCCCGAAGCCTTGAACTCTTTCCTTAAACCCCGGAGAAGCCTCCTTAAATGAACCACCTTTAGCAACTTCCATAAATAAACCCCCTTAATAACTTTTAATACTTACCCTTGGCATTAACTCCTTTATAAGCTCCTCTGTCGGTACCCCTGTGCCCTCCAATGTTACGGAGGCGCTGCCCACAGCCGTTGCATGAATAATAATTTCTTCTGTTGCTTTATTGTTGTAGAACCCAGCCGCAATCGCCGCCACAACGGAATCTCCTGCCCCAACGGTGCTTTTTGAAACCACCTTCGGTGCAACAGCTTTTACGGCTTCCTTTTCAGAAATAAGCCACAGCCCTTTTTCACCCATAGACACTGCGACCCATTGTATTCCTTCTTTAATGATACTTCTGCAATAATCAATAACCTCTTGGTCTGATTCAAATGCCTTACCAAAAATCTCGGATAGTTCCTCAATGTTGGGCTTAATGAGAAATGGCTTGGCTTTTATGCCTTCCTCCAAGAGCTGACCATTGGTGTCAAGAAGAACCTTGCAGCCGGTGTCCTTGATGGCTTCGATTATTTCTTTGTAAATAGTTTTCCTAATGGTGTTCTGCACCCCACCGGACAATACAATAAGCTTGCTCTTTTCCGCCAATGCCTTTGCTCTGGCTATTAATTCGTCAAGTTTTTCCTCCGAAACCTCCGGCCCGTTTTCGTTAATGTCAGTGCAGGTGCCGTTGACTAAGTCAACCACCTTTATGTTTGTTCTTGTGTTGCCCGCTACCCTGATAAAATCGTGATTTATACACATTTCATCAAGAAGGGAGCATAGCGATTTCCCTGTTTGCCCCCCAACCACACCTATAGACAAGGTGTCGATACCAAAGCTGTGCAAAACCTTTGAAACGTTTATTCCTTTGCCGCCCGGGTCATTATGGGCTTCCTTAACTCTGTTGACCTTGTTGACCTCAAAGCTGTCTATAAGTATTGTTCTGTCAATTGCCGGATTAATTGTCAAAGTTGTTATCATAAATTCACCCCCTTTTTATATTCCTGTATTGATAATTTTTACGCCGTTTTCAATGTAGCTTTTTAATTGTGTCTGGGGAAGCTTCGAATCGGTAATGATATAATCGACTTCAAGTATATCTATGATTTTTGCAAAGTTTGCCTTGTTAAATTTTGAGCTGTCGGCAAGAACAAAAACCTCGTTGGCTACCTGAGCCATTTTCCGCTTAATTTTTGCTTCCTCCATATTCGGGGTTGTAAGCCCGATTTTTAGATTTATTGCGTTGGTGCCTAGAAAAACCTTATTAACATGAATACCTTCCAGGGCGTTTATAGCAATGTCTCCTACCAGCGCCTTTGTTATTTCTCTGCTTTGACCTCCGGTGACTATCATCTCTATATTTTCGTGTCCACTCAGTTCATAAGCCGCCATAATAGAGTTTGTGACTATTGTAAGCTTCTTTTTGAGCAAATATGGAATAAGTTGAATGGTTGTGGTGCCGGAATCTAAAATAATAGTGTCATTATCCTTGATGTATTGGGCTGCAATTGCAGCTATTTCTTTTTTTTCCTCTAAGGCGGCTATTGCCTTTTCATTGTAGGATTGTTCCTTTTGCCAGGTATGGTTTAAAACAGCCCCTCCATGGGCTCTTTTTATTTCTCCCGACTGCTCAAGCTCGGATAAATCCCTGCGGATTGTGGCTTCGGAAACCTTAAGCTTATTCTTAAGCTCCGCTACCGAAAGACTGTAATTCACCTGCAAAAGTTCAATAATTTTTTCTTTTCTTTCGATTGCTAACATTTTAAACTGCCGTCCCTTCGATATGATTTTTGTTTTGATTCATTAACAATCATATCAAATCAATACTGTGACGGAATTTGATTTAACATGAGTGTATCATGCTCGATATTGATTGTCAATGAAAACATTTGAAGTTTTTCAAAATATTTTGATTGTTTGTGCTTGATTTAATTATACGATATTTGGTGGGTTTTGAATATATTTAATAAAGGGTGTATTAGAAAATAATGGGGTTGATTTTCCAACAAAAAAGGCATCAACCTCTCAGTTGACACCTTAATACCATTGTCTAATTAACATAAGACAAGCATTCATAAATGAAATATATTAGTTACCTACCTACAACCTCAGCAATTTGCTCCAAAGTCAAAGTCAAAACCTCGCCTGTGGCCATATTTTTTACGCCATAGGCGTTATTTTTTATTTCATCATCACCAATAATTACAGAAAACCGAGCATTAAGCTTATTCGCCTGCTTCATCTGCGCCTTAACATTACGCTCCATAAGGTTAACTTCCGTGTTAATCCCCTGCCGCCTTAAATCAAAGGCAAGCCGCTGGGCCGCTAGGCTTCCTTCATGGCCGATTGCCCCAATAAAAATATCTATAGCCTCCGTATTTTGGCTAACCAACTCCTGTGCAGTAAGCGCGAGAATTATCCTCTCAAGCCCTACGGAAAATCCTACACAACCCGTAGCAGGCCCACCAAGCTCCTCAATAAGGCCGTCATACCGTCCACCGCCGCATATTGTGGACTGTGCCCCAATGTCCGAGGAAACAAATTCAAACACAGTACGAGTATAGTAATCCAGCCCGCGAACCAACCGTCCCTCAACCTCAAAGGGAATGCTAAGAGCCTTAAGCCCCTCCTGTACCTGCTGAAAATGTCCACGGCACTCGTCATCAAGGTAATCCAGTATGATTGGAGCATTCTTAAGTATTTCGATACAACCCTTTTCCTTACAATCCAAAACCCGTAAGGGATTTTTTTCGCTGCGCTCCTTGCAAAGTGGGCATAGGCTGTGGCTTACCTCACGAATATAGCCTACCAGCGCTTCATTATACGTCTGCCTGCAAGACTTGCATCCAAGGCTGTTTATGAGCAGACGATTATTTTTAAGCCCCAGCCGCTCAAAAAACAGATGCCCAAGGGAAATTACCTCCACATCAGCGGCAGGAGTATTGCTCCCGTAGCACTCTATTCCGAATTGGTGAAATTGTCTCATACGTCCGGCTTGTGGTTTTTCGTAGCGGAACAAAGGCGTAACATAATATATCTTTAGAGGTAAACTCTCGCTGTAAAGCTTATGTTCAATAAATGCCCTAGCTGCTCCGGCAGTACCCTCCGGCTTAAGGGTAAGACTTCTGCCGCCCTTATCCATGAAGGTGTACATTTCCTTTTGTACCACATCAGTGGTTTCGCCAACGCCACGTTGAAAAAGCTCTGTGTGCTCAAAAACGGGAGTTCGTATTTCTCCGTAGCCGAATTGGCGGCAAATCTCCTTGATTTTTTCTTCAATATATTGCCAGAGGGCGACTTCCCCTCCAAAAATATCCTTTGTTCCCCTTGGGGTTTTTAAGGCTTGCATAATCCAACCTCTTTTCTATTAATCATTTCGTCTATTCTTAAAATATAGTCCCTTACACTCTTAACATTAAATATCCGTTCGATTTTATTAGTGGACGGCTCATAGGTTTTTGTAACCGCTCCGGCGCCCAAAGCAAAAATCGTCTGCTTTTCTTCCATTATCTGTATATTATATATGCCCTCAAAGCCTTCCTTGGCATAGCCAACGTTTTCCAGACTACCCAGCATATTTTTTTGTCTGTACATGTAGTAGGGGAGTAGGCTTCCTCTTTGGGCATATTCCTCTACCATTGATTGTATTTTTTCTATTTCCATAGAAGCTTTTGATTCATTAACATTAAGCTGCTGTATAGTAAGCTGCTCCTTTAGCTTAGAGCCATGCTTCACAGACAGTACATGTGCCGTTATGGAAGCAGGGTTAAGTCTGGTAATGCCTTCTAGGGTTACCTTAACTTCCTGTATACCTTCTCCCGGAAGCCCCAGAATAATATCTGTATTAATATTATCAAAGCCGCCTTCAACGGCTTTTTCGTATGCACAAAAAAAGTCGTAGGCTGTGTGCTGGCGGCCGATTCTGACTAGGGTTTCGTCGTTTAGTGTTTGAGGGTTTATAGAAATTCGGGTTACGCCATGATTTTTCATTATCTTTAGCTTTGGCAAGGTAATTGTATCGGGACGGCCAGCCTCTAGGGTGAATTCCCGAGCATCGCCTATATTAAAGCTCTCACAGATTTTCTTAAGCAAAGCATCAAGCTGCATCTCATTTAAGGAGGTAGGCGTACCGCCGCCTATATACACGGTTTCTAAATAGTAATTCCTAACGTATGCCTTAATAAAATCAATTTCCTTAAACAACGCTTCAAGGTAATCCTCCACATACCCACCATACTGCAACAACGAATATCCACCAAAGGAACAATAAACACAAGTGGTAGGACAAAAGGGTATACCAATATACAAGCTAACAGCATCTTCCCTAGGCAGTAAAATCCTCTGCTGGCTTAGAGCTACCTTAAGAGCAAGCTCAGCCTTCTTGTCCGATACAAAATATCCCTTGGTCAAATAATCCTTAACCCAAGCCGACTCCTTACCCCTTGCTAACTGCTCCGAAGCAAGCTTAGCCGGTCTAATCCCTGTGAGAATACCCCATGGCGGTACATACTTAAAGGCTTGCACAAATGTAAAGAAAATCGTTTCATGTATTTTTCTACGAACCATCTTCTCATGACTTTCTTCAAGCCACAAGCTATTACCGTTATCCTCTAAGGCTATACTCTTTTCAGAAACAAGCAGTCCATTTTGATAAAGCTTGGCATAACAAAAAGTACAGTCAAGAGCGCTTTCTACGGTATATCCTTCCTCATGAGGTTTTTCAACCTGGATAAACCGCTGGTTTTGCAAAAAAACCTGCGCCATTGTCTGTACATCATTTTTAAAGCTATGGCCTGAAATTATATAATACATATGAAATTTCCAATCTAGGGGCTGTCAAAAATTATGGAAACAAGTTTTGACAGCCTCATAGGATAAAATTTATCTTACAAAGGGATTATTTTTCTTCTCGTACCCTATAGAAGTAGAGGACATATGCCCCGGATAGCACACAACATCATCGGGAAGTACAAATAACTTTTCGTTGATAGAAGCAAAAAGTACCTCTCCATTGCCTAAAGGAAAATCGGTTCTGCCCACGGAGTCCTTAAACAGCGTATCCCCTGTAAACAAAACCCCAGCTTCCTTTGAATAGTAGCAAACGCCGCCAGGAGTATGCCCAGGAGTGTGAATAACGTTAATAGTATGCCCAGAGAAGGTTATTTCCGACTCACCATTAAACAGCACATCAGGCTCTAGCTCAACCACCTTGCCGCAGATTGCCTTAGAAAAATTCATTTTATGGTTGGACAATATAGGCAGCTCATCTTTGTGGGCAGCAATAGGTGCGTTGGATAGCTGCTTAATCTTATCCACGGATTCTATATGGTCATAGTGACCATGGGTGAGCAAAATGCTCATTATTTTGATTTTATTGTCTGATATAAATGAGGTAATGGAGCCATTGTCGCCGCATGGGTCGATTACAACACCCTCCTTAGTTTCCGTGTCGTAAAAAACATAGGTGTTTTCCTGCATACCTGGCTCGGTAAAGGTTTCTACTTTTAAACTCATATTTTCTCCTTTGATTATCTTTTGTTAAATAAACGCTCTGTGAATATCATAAACTCCGTTAATTTTAAGCAGGTTCTTTAAAACTCTGTCTAGCTGGGTTCTGTCCGTTATTTCTATAGCCACATTAATGATTGCCGTTTGGTCTACAGTACGTCCGGTTATGGATTTAATGGAGATTTTTTCTTCATTAAGTATTTTTGATATTTCAAAGAACATACCGTTTTTGTCCGAGCACTCGATGGAAATCTCTGCACGATAGGCTACAGCCTGGTCGGTTTTTTCGGGCTTGCTCCATTGGGCATCTATTAGACGATGGCGCTCGATTTCGTCAAGATGAATCATATTTACGCAGTCAGTACGGTGAATCGAAACCCCACGCCCTCTAGTAACAAAGCCCACTATCTCGTCCCCGGGAACAGGGCTGCAGCATCTGGAGAGCCTTACAGCTACGCCCCCTATACCGTGAATAATAATACCTCCGGCACTGTGGTCGGAATGTTGCGGCTGATTTTTGGTAATAAGCTGCTCAGGGGTTATGATTTCCTGCTGGTTTTCCTTTTGGTACAGCTCATAAAGCCGGTTAATAACCTGACCTTCGTTAACGCTTGCATGACCAATGGCTGCCAGCAGCGAGTTTAAGTCCCCAAAGCTAAAGCGGTCAAGAACCTTGCTAAGTCTGTTGTTAGCACAAAGCTCGTTAAAAGGCACACCCTTTTTCTTAGCATGGCTTTCCACAAGCTCCTTGCCCTTAAGTATGTTTTCTTCCTTGTTCTCCTTGTAGAACCATTGCTTGATTTTGTTGCGTGCCTGGCTGGTTTTTGCTATTTTAAGCCAATCCCTACCAGGCCCACGGGAATTTTGGCTTGTTATTATTTCTACAATATCGCCTGTTTTAAGCTCGTATTCAAAGGTAGCGATACTGCCGTTTACTCTTGCGCCAATCATTTTGTTGCCTATGGCTGTATGGATTGCATATGCAAAATCTATAGGTGTTGCCCCGGTTACAAGAATTTTAAGCTGTCCCTTTGGAGTGAAGCAGTATACTTGATCCTTGTAAATATCAAGGTCACTTTTGATTGCATTTAAAAATTCTGAATTGTCAGAAAGCTCCTTTTGCCACTCCAGAATTTGCCTAAGCCAAACAAGCTTTGCCTCCTCTGGGTCAACCTCCTGCTGTCCGCCCTTTGGCCCCTTATCGTTTTTGCTCTTGCCTTCCTTGTACCGCCAGTGAGCGGCAATACCGTACTCTGCTCTCCTGTGCATTTCAAAGGTTCTTATTTGAACCTCAAAGGGTTCGCCGGTAGAGCCAACGAGAGAGGTATGGAGGGATTGATACACATTGGACTTTGGCATAGCTATATAGTCCTTAAATCTGCCGGGCATAGGGGTATACACCTCATGGACAATGCCCAAAACCGTATAACAATCCTTAATAGACTCCACAATTACCCTCACTGCAAACAAATCGTATATTTGGTCAAGGGTTTTATTTTGGGAGACCATTTTTTTATATATACTGAAGAAATGCTTGGGACGACCCTCCACAGCACCTTCAATACCAGACTCATTTAGCTTCTGCTTTACGCTGTCCACAATTTTGTTAACATACTCAAGACGCTCGGATTGTTTTTGCTTAATTTTATCAGCAAGGTCGTAGTAAGCGTCAGGGTACAAATATCTAAAGGATAAGTCCTCCAGCTCATAACGAATTTTGGATATACCAAGCCTATGAGCGAGGGGTGCGTATATATCAAGAGTTTCCTGTGCCTTTTCCTTTTGCTTCTCTGGCTTCATAAATTTCAGCGTTCGCATATTATGAAGTCTGTCAGCCATTTTTATTAAAATAACCCGTATATCCTTTGCCATAGCCAAAAACATCTTACGATAGTTTTCTGCAAGTACCTCTTGGTTGTAGCGTTCTTCCTTCTGGCTTAGCTTGTGGGTATCCTTTGTGCCGTCCTTTAAGTCCTCGGCGGACTTATACTGTATTTTGTCAAGCTTGGTTACACCGTCAACAATCTGGGCTATCTCCTCAGAAAACATATTGGAAATATCCTCAAAGCTAAAAACCGTATCCTCAATTACGTCGTGCAAAATTCCGGCGATAATGGATTCAAGGTCAAGCTCAAGCTCCGCCAAAATCACAGCAACGGAAAGAGGGTGAATAATATAAGGCTCTCCCGATTTACGAAGCTGGTCGCCATGGGCTTCCAAAGCAATTTTATACGCCTTTTCCACCTGTGCGAAATTATTGGTGGGGTGATATTTTTTTATTTTACTAATTAAATCACTAAAAATTTCAGAATGCTCCAAACAAATCACCCCTTTATCAAAAACTTATTGAATCCTTCAAATAATTATTACCTATTATAGTGATTATTAAAATTAATTTCAAGTATTAATAATTTTATCCTAAGCTTTATGCAGTAATAAATATGTAAAAAACCGCCTAATACAATTTTTTCAAAGAACCATCAAGGATTCTTAAAAATGTATTGGGCGGTTTTTATGTCTATACGTTTAATAACTTTCAATCAATTCAACAAGCGGCTCCAGCTTCTCATAAAGTACCACTATTAAATCGTCCTTTTGGGCGTTGTCCATAGCGTGCTTTAAGGCTTGGGTTTCCGTGTCTAGTAAAATTACGTTATCAGGAGAAAGCTGTCCATCTGCTACAGCATCATAAAGGATTTTTGAAACCTCCTTAGGCTCTCTACTCCGTAAGTCTCTGTCCTCTTTAATATATATTTTATTAAAAGACTGTGAGGATAGATGACCAACATATTTGATTTCTTCATCACGTCTGTCTCCGGGCATTCCTATTATACCTACAAGACGCTTAGCTTTAAGCTTTTGGCTTGCTTTTATGACTTCCTCATAGCCTGTAATGTTATGGGCGTAGTCAAGCATTACCTTAAAGCCGTTTTTGTCAATAATGTTAAACCTTCCCGGATTGTGCTCAAAGCTTTTCAGCCCATTGGCGATTGCAGTCACAGGTACATTAAGGGCATAGAGGGCACTTACGGCGGCGAGGATGTTGTAAATATTACATTCTACCATACCATTGTGAGTAATAGGAACGTCCTTTATGCTTGCAAGCCGGATTTCCTTGTCCTCATCTCTAATTTTAATAAAGCCGTTATCTGCAAACACACGCATGTACTTATCTATATCAGCTACCTTAACCTGCTCCGGATTCATATAAAACAAAATGACCTTGGATTTTACCCTACCCAAAACAAACTCCGTCATGGAATCCTCTGCATTTAAAACAGCATAGCCTGTATCCTTAACAGCCTCCGCCACAAGCGACTTAACAAAAGCTAAATCCTTAAGGCTTTCTACTCCGTCAGTGCCTAAGTGGTCATTTGCAATATTTGTAATAATGCCTACGTCAGCTAAATCGTAGCCCAAGCCTTCTCTAATAATGCCCCCACGGGCGGTTTCAAGTACAGCAATGTCAATAGTTTTATTTGCAAGTAGAGCCTTTGCGCTTCTTGGGCCGGAGTTGTCACCCTTGCATATACAGCGACCGCCTATATAAGAGCCGCTGGTGCAGGTCATGCCTACTGTTTTTCCAGCGTGGGTGAGTACATGATTAATCAGCCTAACCGTTGTAGTTTTGCCGTTTGTGCCTGTTACAGAAACTATAGGGAAGCTGGAAGCGTTATCGTCGGGGAACAAAAAATCTACAATATCCTTGGCTACATTTCGTGGCTGCCCCTCTGATGGGTAAAGGTGCATTCTAATACCGGGAGCGGTATTAACCTCAATCACAGCACCCTCGGACGCATATATTGATTTGCTAATATCCTCCGCAATCATATCGATGCCGGCAATATCAATGCCTATGGCGTTTGCGGCGTTAATGGCTATGTCTGCGTTGTCCGGATGAATAATGTCCGTGCAGTCGATTGCCGTACCACCTGTGCTTAGGTTGCCGTTTTCTCGGAGGGTTATTTTTTCCCTATCCTTAGGTACATAATCAGGTGTTAGTCCTTTGCTTTCAAGGACGTTAAGCTCCGTCTCGGCAAGTCTAAGCTTTGTCAGCGATTTTTCATGCTCTACTCCACGTCGGGGGTCTTGGTTTACTGTGTCCACAAGCTGTCTTATTGTATGAACTCCGTCACCTATGACCATAGCCGGTAATCTGTGAGATACAGCTCGCACCTCACCGTTAACCACCAAAATTCTGTAGTCATTACCCTGTACATATTTTTCAATGATTATGCCGGAGCTATATTTAGATGCTTCTAAAAATGCACTTTTAACCTGTTCCTCTGTATTAAGGTTGATTCGCACCCCTTTGCCCTGATTTGCGTTAAAGGGTTTTACAACTACCGGCATACCTATATCGTTTGCCGCCATAACTGCTGAAATTTCTGTAAATACTACTTTTCCGTAGGGCACAGGGATTTTGTGCTCGTCCAAAATAAATTTGGTAAGCTGCTTATTACAGGATATGTCTGCCGAAATACAGGAGGTTGCGTCAGAAAGAGTGGACTGAATAAGCTTGCTGTGCTTTCCGTAGCCTAACCGCACAAGGCTTTCGTAGCCTATTCTGGTAACGGGTATGCCACGCATTTTTGCTTCCTCTGCTATGGCGGCGGTACTTGGCCCTAAGGAGGTATCCAGCTTCACCTTTATTAAATATTCTATAAACTCATCTATCTGTACAGGCTTATTTTGAATAAAGCAGTTCAACACAAAGACAGCAACCTTACAGCACTCTAAGGCGCAGATTTCATTTTCCTGCTCAAAAATTACATAGTAGGTTGAGGGTTCTTTGAAAAATCGTGTTTTTCCGTACTTCACATCATATCCAAGGGTGTTTTGAATATCTAAAATAACATGCTCCAAAACATGGGCAAGATAGGTGCCTTCTCGCAGCCTTTCCAAAAAACCGCCCTCGTAGCCTAGACCACAGGTGTTTGTCTTTAGATTGGGGAAGCTTTGCAGTAGCTTTTCGTTAAAGCCCTCTATATCCTTTGTGGGTATGTCGTTGTATTCTCCAATATCAACCAGCATTTTTCCAGCAGGCTTATGGCTGTAGATATTTCTGCCTTTGTAGATGGTTATATCAATTATTTTCATGTTTGCTCTCCTTACCCTTGAGCCTTAAAACTTCTCGGGTTTTTAGGTCAAAGCCATACCCCTTGGGAAGGGTATGGACTGTGACACCTATTATGGCAAGCATTTCGTTTTGTCCAAGCTCCGATACGTTGGAGCTTTTTATGCTTTTGCCGTCTATGATTGTTACGGAATTTGTACCGAGTATTTCAAAGCGCATGTCAGGGTACACCTTTATTGCTGTATCCTCGTCTATGCCTATGCCCAATACATCTGGATTCTCTGCTACCCCTGTCAACAGTCTGCCAAACCTGCCACGCTGGTCAAAGTGCTGGTCGATTATGGTGTTGTTTATTAAATCCAGACCGGGTGCCATTTTTAAGGTGCATTTTTTAGCAGGCTCGTTGTCCTCGCCTTTTACTACCATTGTTGAGCTCATAACAGACGCCCCGGCGCTTGTACCCATAATCAAGCCGCCCTTAGCGTAAATATTTTTAAGCTCCTGATAAGCCGTTGTGCCGCCGAGTATGCTGGTGATTCTAAGCTGGTCACCGCCTGTGAAAAATATGCATCTTGATTTTATAAGTTGGTTGCAGGTGTTTGTATCGTTGGCATCGTCTCTTGTGTTTATATTTAAAACCTGTATGTTTTTTACCCCAAGCCTTAAAAATACCTGTTTGTATTCCTCCCCAACCTCCAAGGGGCATTCTGTTGCCGTTGTAAGAATTGTAAGCATGTCATCATGACCTATCATTTCGGTGGCTTGGCTAAGTATTGTACAGTCTCCCTGCTTGTCCTCTGCGCCACCGATAATAATAAGATGTCCTTTTGCTTCGTCCATTAAGTACACTCCATTAGTTTTGGGGTATTTTTGAAAATTTCTATAGCCCCTATATTTTAGATTAGGAAGAAAATTTAATCCCATTATCCATTAAGAGTTTACCCATACTTATGAGTTTTATAATTCTGTAAGAATTATCCGTGATTAATATATCTGCGTCACTGCCTTCTGCTAGGGTGCCTTTTTTGGGATATTGCTTTATTCTCTTAGCCGGATTTTGAGAAATTAGCTTGAAAACAATCTCTGGGCTTAGCCCCTTTTCTGTAATACAGCTTACTGCGTCCTTAAGCAGACTGCCGATTTGGCAAAAACCTCCATGGGGGCAGCTGCCATTTCCGTCGGAGCTTATAGTAATATTTTCTACATTAACGCCGTAGTCTAGCAGAGCCTTTACTCCCTCGGGAACAGATATGCCAACATTTTCAGCAGAGGTAAGGTCAATAAATCCCCCTGCCTTTGCGTAAGCCTTGGCTTGCTCAAAGAGGGTAGGGTTTCTGTTGACGTGGGTTGGAAGCAGCATTTCCTTTGGCAGATCTGTTATGTTAAGCAGCTCTGTAACGGGGTTAAGCCCTTGCTGACCATCTCCCATATGAAAATGCACAATACCTGCTTTGCCGCTAAGCATACCCCCTATATGAGTTTTTGAGGCAAGCTTGGCTATTTCCTCCATACTGCATACGGTGGAGCGGTGGTCGGATACAGCGATTTCTCCTGCCCCTATAACCTTATCAATTAATACCATATCTTGGGTAATATCCCCGGTAAGGGTTACAATAGGCACCTCATAGCTGCCGGAATATATAAATGCAGTAATCCCTTGCTCCTCAAGTGCCCGTGCCTTAGCCAGCAGAGCCACAAGGCTTTTTGTACGGTTGTCCGTTCCAAGAAGCCCAATAACTGTAGTCACACCCCCGGAAATTATTTCCTCCAGGGTAATCTCACCCAAACGGCTGGTGTATCCACCTTCGCCACCACCGCCGATTATATGGACGTGACCATCAATAATCCCCGGAAAAGCCATCAAGCCGCTGCAATCTATTTCCTTAATATATCCGCAACGCTCATAAGGCTCGTCTGCATCAAGAATCTTAAAAATTTTATCATTGGCAATCAAAATATGTTTCCTGCCAATATAATCAGGGGTGTAACACTCTAAATTCAAAAGTTGGGTTAACATATACTATCCCTTTCCAAAAGCTTATTTTATTTTCAACTATTTATTGAATATTATTCCATTTTATGCAAAAAAATAAAACCCGTCCAGTATATCTGAACGGGTTTTGCTTTATTTCTTAATTGGACTGATACGGATTTTATCGGCAGACATGCCGGTTTTTCTCTTTACAATATCCTCAATCTGGGCGATTTCGGCGTCAGTAAGTGCTTCCTTGCTTACTACTACGTCTACTGTATCGTCATCTATTCTTACATAAACCTCTGTGAAGCCCTTAGATTCTATCATAGTCTCCGCAGCGTTTTCTTTTTCTATCCTTTTTTGAATTTCTAAAATTCTTTCGGCGCTCTGGCTTTTTTGATCCTTATCCACGTTGGTGTTGTTAATGATTTCTGTCAGAAGCTCTTTTTGCTTTGCACGAGCCTGCTCTCTGTCAAGCTTTGCCTGCACGAAGTAGGGCTGGCTTAGGGTTTTGTTAACAAATACGGCTTCTCCTGCCGCCGGTGTTTCTTCTGTTGCTTCACTTATTGTTAAAATTTCTGGGTTTTCGTCAAGTGTTAAAGCATCGCCAATTTCTCCGTCAAGTCCTGTAACCAGCTTGTTAACTGTAACAGTTTCCTTAAGCATAGAGCTGTTTGGAATAAGGGCGCTTACCTCGCCGTCATCGTTAAGGCTGATTGCAGTATTGTCCCTATCGCTTCTGCCGTCTATGTAGTTTAAATATCCTGCAACGGCAATCATTACAACAAGTGCAGTAATTATAATTTGGTTTCTCTTAAAAGTGAACATTCTACTTCCTCCCATTATTTCATTTTATATACCTGAACCTTGTGAGGTTCAACGCCCAGCACAGTTTGTGCAGCCTTTATAAGGTCAGCCTTTATGTTT